>JAAZOZ010000400.1 GCA_012797505.1 Smithella sp.
CTGCCGGTGATTCTCGCCGACACATTGCCGCCGGTGCCCCGCAGAGAGCCGAAATAGCCGTGCTCCGAAAGCCAGAGGCTCGCCTCCAGCACTTCCTTTTGATATGGATTATATAAGCTCATCGGTTGTTTTAACTCCTTTGATTTCTACGACGTCATGGAGGGCCGCTTGTTTCTGGCCAGTTCCTCCAGCTTCTTTTCGTCCGGTTCGGGGCGCGGCGCCGACCAGGAAAAAATATCCAGGACGGCCGGATTGAGCAGATAATCCGGTTTTTCCCCCGCCAGAAGCTTTTGAATCTGATCGACGGCAATGGCGCCCTGATGCGCCGCGATCTCAGCCGTGTTGCCGCCCAGATGCGGCGTGGCAATCACGTTGGGGTGTGAGACGATCGGGTCGTCCGTTCCCGGCGGCTCGGTCGGGAAAACGTCCAGCGCGGCCCCGGCGATCCTGCCCGATGTCAGCGCCTCTAAAAGAGCTGCCTCGTCCACCAGCGACGCGCGGGCGGTATTGACGAAGAAGGCGCCCGGCTTCATCCGCCCGAAGGCTTCCCGGTTCATCATTCCCCGCGTCGCTTCGATGGCCGGCGCGTGAAGACTGACGATATCGCTTACGGCCAGCAGTTCATCGAAGGACACCTTGCGCGCGCCCAGCAGGGCGCCCTCCCCGGCGGCGACCATCGGGTCGGCAAAAACGACCTTCGCTCCGAAGCGCGCCAGCCTTGCCGCGACGCAGGCCCCGACATTGCCCATCCCCACCAGTCCGACGGTTTTCCTCCAGAGTTCCTTCCCCTGGAATTTCAAATAGGCTTCTCCCATTTTCGCCATGTCGCCCGATTGGACCTGCCCGTGCTTAAGGAAGTCAAACGACCCGGGCATTTTACGCGACAGCATCACCATCAGGGCGATGGTCAGATCCGCGACGGCATCGGCGTTTCTTCCCGGCGTGTTGATGACGGGGATGCCGTAGGCGGTGGCAGCCGCGAGATCGACGTTGACGGCGTTTCCGCGGCAGGTGACGATGGCCCGCAGGCTGCGCGCCTCGCGGATGGCCGGGAAATCCACAACGTCCATTTCGGTGATGAAAATCTGTGTGCCGGCCAGCGCTCCGGCCAGCTCCGCGCCTCCGTCGTAGAGCTTCTGCTTTTCCCGCCATTCCGCGTAGGTTACTTTCCCGATCGCTTCGAGTTCGCGGATCGCGGTTTCATCCATCGAGGCGGTGACAAGGATGTTGGGCGAAAAAGACGGATCGGCCGCCTTGCCCGCGGCCGCAGCGGGTTCGAACATGGCGTTGATCAGCAGGTTCCCGACGTGGGCGTCGGTATCGGCGCGCTTATCGAAAGCCTGCCGCCAGCCCGTGTAAAAGTTCCGGTATTTTTCCCCGGCCGCGTCCGGCTGATAGCGGGTCAGGGCGGAGGCTACCTTTTCGGCCCCGGCTGCCGGATCGGCAAAGATTCCCGCTCCGACGCCCGCCAGCACAGCCGCGCCTACAGACGTCACTTCCGCGGTGGGCGGGACGGAAACGGGCGCATTCGTCACGTTTGCGACAATCCGCGAAAACAGCGGGCTTTGGGACATGCCTCCGGCGACCCTCAGCTCGCGGATTTCCCTGCCGGAGACCAAGGCGAGCTGTTCGAGGTTGATGCGGACGGAAAAGGCGATCCCCTCCACCAGGGCGCGGGCGATGTGCCTGCGGCTGCGGGAAGCGTCGCCTGTGATCATGTGGGAAAAGGTGAGATTGCCCACGGGGAAGCCGACGACCCTTCCGTCGAACAGGGCGGTTCCGAACGTGGAATAAATGTTCATGGCGCCCGGAACGGATTTTTCCGCCTCCGCAAAGAGGCTGAGCGTCCCGTCGGGAGAATCCGGATAGAGAAGATGGGCAAACCAGTCGATGACGTCGCCCGTGACCAGGCCGTTGCTCTCCAGAACATACCGGCCCGGCACGACGTGCAGACCGCTCCAGAGGCGGCCGGTTGGATCCAGAATCAGCTGGCCGGTCACCAGTTGCAGGGGCATGGTGGTCCCGGCGATGACGGCCAGGTCGCCGTCTTTCACCGCGCCCGCGCCGAGCAGACCGCACTGGGTGTCGGCCCCGCCCGCCGCCACGGGGATGCCGGGCACAAGACCCAGCAGATCGGCCGCCTGCCGGGTGAGACTGCCGATGGGCGCGCCGGAATCCACGGGCTCCGGAAAGAGCGACCGGTCAAATCCCAGCGAATCGATGAGATCGAAAGCCCAACTGCGCTTTTGCAGATCGAAAAGAAGCGTTTCCCCCGCCTGGGAGCGTTCGGCGGCCATCTTTCCCGACAGGACGAAGGCCAGCCAGTCCGTGACGGACAGGGCCGCGGCGGTTTGCCGGAACAGGTCGGGCGCGTTGTTTTTCATCCACAGCAGGCGCGTGCCGAGAAACAGCGGCGTCGGCCAGTGCCCGGAGACGGCGTGGACTTCACTTCCCCTCTCGGCCCCCAGCATCATGCCTTCGCCCAGGGCCCGGGCGTCCCGGTTGGGGGTTGCCAGAAGAACATTGTTTTGCCGATCCAGCGCCACGATGGTGTTGCGCATGCCGCCGACGGCGATGCCCGCGATCCGGTTCGGTTCCGCCCCGGCCTTGAGAAGGACTTCGCGGGAGGCTTCGGCAATCTTCGCAAGCAGACCATTCGTGTCGATCAGGTTGCCGAGTCCGCTTGTGCCGGGCGCGGTCGGATGCGTCCAGTTTCGCTTTGCCGATACGGTTTTGCCCGTTTCCGGATCCAGAAGGAGGCAGCGGCCGGAGCCTCCGCCCACATCGATGGCCATCAGATAGTTTTTTGCCATGTTTGACGCTCCCAGATTTGATGCGCGAAGTATAGAAAGCCGGTCCGGTCAAGTCAAGCCTTTTTGCCTTCTCCGTAACGTAGTGCGGGGTTTTAACCCCGCCATGTCTTCTGGGTTATGTAGTGCGGGTCTTTAGACCCGCCAAAACCGCGCAGCTAAAGCTACGCACTACATCATATTCGTAAAGTAGTGCGAATTTTTAAATCCGCTATGTCCTCCAGATTATGTAGTGCGGGGTTTTAACCCCGCTAATTCCGTTCCCACCATCAAAATCAAAACGTCACGGTTTTAACATCCAGCGCCAGCGATCCCAGGTACCGGTAATCGCCATAATGGCCGACTAACCCTTTCCGGACGGGGTTGTTGAAAATATACTTCAACACCTCCTGAAGATCCTCATCCCGGCGCAAAACGCGGTCATAGTAACCGGGCTGCCACAATTGGCGCGCCGCCGTCGTTTCGCTGCGGTATCGATATCCGGTTTTCTGCTTGAACCCTCTGACGAAAGCTTGCATGTCTGCATCTTCTCTCTCCCCTTCCAGGAGAAGATGCAGATGATCCGGCATGAAACAATAGCCCCAAACGGTGAAACCATGCTCGCGGGACTTTTCGGCAAGGACGTCAATGGCCTCATTGACCCGTTCGGAATCTTCAAGCAGGGGTAGTTTCTGGTCCGTGCATATCGTTATAAAGTAGCGATGGCGGCCAAGGTAGTCGAAGTTCGGCAATCTGGGTTTGCGTTTGTACGGCATA
>JAAZOZ010000401.1 GCA_012797505.1 Smithella sp.
CGGGATCTCAAACCAGAAAACCGCGGCCGCAATAACCGCCGCGAGCTGGACCAGCGAAATAATGATATAGGGGATCGTCTTTCCGCAAATGAGCTCGTAGGATTTCAAGGGTGTCACGATGAGCTGCTCCATCGTGCCCGCCTCCTTTTCCCGAATGATGGCAATCGAGGTCAACAACAGGGAAATCAGCATGATCACAAACGCCACGATGCCGGGCACAAAGAAATACCGGCTCTCGATGTTGGGGTTGTACCAGGTGCGGATGCGCGCATCAATCCGGCCGTAGCGCAGCGTCTGCGGATAGAGTTCCCGAAGGGTCTGGCTGTTGAACCGCTCCAGAACGCTTGAAGTATAGGCCATGCGTAGCGCCGCCATATTGCTCATCGAACCGTCGGCGATGATCTGCACGAAAGCGGTCTGCCCTTTCCGGATCAGGGCCGCGAAATCGGGCGCCACCTTGATCCCCATGTCCACGCGGCCTCGAAGCAGTAGATCCTCCAGCGCCCTTTCGTCGGGCAGCCGGTGAGTGATCGTGAAAATCAGGCTGCCGGAAAAGGCGTCCACGAGCTTCCGGCTCTCCGCCGTGCGGGAATGATCCACCACCGCGACGCGGATATTCTTGATGTCGTAGTTGACGACATAGCCGAAAACCAGCATCTGGATAAGCGGCGCCACAAAAAGAATCAGACGGTAATTCCTGTCTCTCAACAGCTGAATAAATTCCTTGCGCACCAGTTCACGAATTCTGGTCCAGCTCATAGACCCTCCTTTTTCAAAAGGAGGTAATTGAGCGCCGCCAGCAAAAGACACAGAAAGCCCAGCACGGCCATGTCCATTCCCAGGTAGGCAAGGCCGGTGTCACGAAGGTAAACGCCCACCAGAATGTCGATGTAATATCTTGCCGGAACCAGATAGGTCGCCCACTGCAGCACGACCGGCATATTGACGATCGGGAAAACAAAATTGGACAACAGCAGCGACGGCAGATAGGTCAGCATGACCGCGGCCTGATTGGCCACCAGCTGCGACTGGGTTGCGGATGAAATCAAGAGCCCCAGCAGAAGCGCGCATACCAGATACAGGGACGTGCCCAGAACCATCAGCCCGAAGCTCCCCTTCATCACGACGCCGAACAAAACCTGTCCCAGCAGCATGGCGATGAACACATCGGCCATTCCGATGAAGAAATAGGGAATCGCCTTGCCCAGCAGAAATTCACCGGCGGTGATCGGCAGAGATTTGATCGTCTCCATCGTTCCGCTTTCATATTCCCTGGCGATGACGAGCGACGTCAGCATGGCGCCCGCAATCATGATGATGATGGCAATGATGCCCGGCAGAATGAAGTTGCGGCTTTCCAGGTCTTCATTGAACCAGATGCGAATGCGCCCTTCCACGGGCGGCTTGAGCGTCTTTTGCCCCTGGCGATTGAGGAAGGAGAGCAGAAGCTTTGAATTGTATCCCTCGGCAAGCCCCGTCAGATATCCCCGGACCGCGCCGGCAAAGACCGGATCGCTGCCGTCGATGATGATCTGCATCTGCGCCTCCCGGTCGGCCTGAATATCCCGGGCAAAGTCCGGCGGAATGACGATCGCCACGGACGCTTCATCCCGGTCGAGAAAATGGTGAATCTGTTGCGAGGAGACCGGGCGGGCGACGATGTCGAAGTAGCGCGATGCGTCGAGCCGGCTTACGAAATCGCGGCTCAGCTCGCTGTGGTCGTAATCCACGACCACGGTTTTGACGTGCTCCACGTCAAGGCTCAGCGCGTAGCCGAACAGAACGATCAGCAGAAGCGGAATGGCAAAGGCCAGGTACAGGCTGCGGTAATCCCGAATCAGGTGGTAAAATTCCTTGCGGACGATGGCTTGCAGTCGAAAGGGATTCACACCGTTGTCCTCTTCATCAGCCGGATAAACGCGTCGTTCAAGTCGGCGCCGGCCGAATCCGGACAGGCCGTCGCGATAATTTCCTTAGGCGAGCCCTCCGCCACAATGCGGCCGGCGTTGATCATCACGATCCGCTCGCAGAAGCGAGCCTCATCCATGTAATGAGTGGTCACAAAAACCGTCACGCCCCGGGCGGCAAGCTGCCGGATGAAATCCCAGAAATGCCCGCGGGTAATCGGATCGACGCCCGACGTCGGCTCATCGAGAAACAAAATTTGCGGCCGGTGCAAAAGCGCGCAACCCAGGGCCAGCCGCTGACGCCACCCCGGCGGCAGTTCGCGCGTCAGTCGATCGCGAACATCCTTCAGGCGCGTCATGTTCAGGATCCAGTCGATGCGTTCCGGCCACTGATCCCGAGGAACGCTGTACACCCCGAGATAAAACCGCACGTTTTCGTAAGGCGTCAGGTCTTCATACAGGGAAAATTTCTGGGACATGTAGCCGATGGACTGTTTGATGTTTTCCGGCTGGCGCACCAGGTCGAAGCCGGCCACGGTGCCTTCGCCCGCGGTCGGCGTGATGATGCCGCACAGCATGCGGATGGTGGTGGATTTGCCGGAGCCGTTCGCGCCGAGAAACCCGAAGATTTCTCCTTTTTTTACGCGGAAGGTAATGCGATCGACGGCGACAAAATCGCCGAATCTTTTTTCCAGCCGGGAAACCGCGATGGCATCAGAGGGCAAAGGTGTCATGGGCAATCTCCTCGTCCGCTTCCCGAAGACGCGCGACGATGGCCGCCTCCAGCGAAGGGTGGTCTCCCCGCAGGACGGCGGGAGCATTCTGCTCCAGAAGGACGCCCGCGTGCATCAGGGCCAGCCGGTCGCACTTCTCGCCTTCGTCCAGGTAGGCGGTGGAAACCAGAAGCGTCATCCCCGCCTTCTTCATGTTTTGCAGAATGTCCCAGAATTCGCGTCGGGAAACCGGATCCACGCCGTTGGTCGGCTCATCCAGAATCAAGAGCCCCGGCTCATGAACCAGCACGCAGGCCAGCCCCAGCTTCTGCTTCATTCCGCCGGAAAGGTTGCCGGCCAGCCGGTCCGCGAAAGGCAGCAGATTGGAAAAGCCCAGATACTTTTCCTTGCGCTTCTTCCTTTCCCCGCGCGGAACGCTGAAAACGTCCATGAAAAAATCCATGTTTTCTTCGACGGTCAGATCCGGGTACAGACCGAAGCGCTGGGGCATGTAGCCGATGAAATGCTTGAGTTCGCGCCGCCTTCCGGCCGCGTCGCGTCCGTTGATGTCAATGGCGCCTGCGGAGGGCCGGATCATGCCGGCGATCATTGGCAGCACGCTGGATTTGC
>JAAZOZ010000402.1 GCA_012797505.1 Smithella sp.
GAAAAAAGCGGCCGACATGGACGCCAAGGCCACCGTGGAGAACCGCGATCTGACCGACGGCGAATTGAGCATCAAAAACGAGATGATGGATACCGTCGAGGACTACCGCAGGACGGTCGCGACACTGGAGAGGCAGCAGCGGATCGCCGACGCCCTGGAAAAACCGGAAGCCGTTCAGTCCATTGAAAAGAAAAGGGAAATTGCAGCGCAAACAGAACGGGACAGGTTCCCTTCTTTCGGGGCCCAGCTGGCGGCGGTCATGAGGGCCGGACAACCCGGCGGCGTGGTCGATCCGCGATTGAGGATCACGTCCTCCGCTTCAGGGCTCAACGAGACGATCCCCTCGGACGGAGGGTTTCTCGTCCAGCAGGATTTTTCGACGGAACTTCTGAAAGATGTCTTTGAAACCGGAATTCTGGCTTCCCGATGTCGCCGGGTTCCCATATCGGGAAACGCCAACAGTATGAAACTGCCGGGACTGGACGAAACTTCCCGGGCCTCCACCCGGTGGGGCGGGATCGTCGGCTATTGGGAAGAGGAAGCGGGAGAAAAGTCGGCCAGCAAACCGAAGTTCAGAAAAATCGAGCTCAACCTCAAAAAGCTGATCGGGCTCTGCTATGCGACGGACGAGCTCCTGAGCGATGCGGCGGCCCTCGAGGGAGTCATTCGCCAGGGCTTCGTTTCCGAATTCGGATTTCTGCTCGACGATGCCATCATCAACGGCACCGGTGCCGGCCAGCCTCTCGGCATCCTCAACGCGGGCTGCCTGGTCCAGGTGAACAAAGAGACGGGACAGAAGGCGGCCACGGTCCTGGCGGAAAACGTCATCAACATGTGGTCCCGCCTCTTCGCGTCGAGCCGTCCCAATGCGGTGTGGCTCATCAATCAGAACATCGAGCCGCAGCTCTTCACCATGTCCCTGGCCGTGGGAACCGGGGGGATCCCGATCTACATGCCGGCAGGGGGCTTAAGCGGCCAGCCTTACGGGACCCTGTTCGGGCGCCCGGTCCTGGCCATCGAGCAGGCGGCCACCCTTGGCACCCTGGGTGACATCCTTCTGGCGGATCTCCAAAACGGCTACATCCTGGCCGAGAAGGGCGGCATCCAGAGCGATATGAGCATCCATGTCCGGTTTGTCTACGATGAATCCGTGTTCCGGTTCGTCATGCGCGTGGACGGCCAGCCGGTGCGGGCTTCCGCGTTGACGCCTTACAAGGGCGGGGCCAACTATACCCAGTCGCATTTTGTCGGGCTGCAGACCCGGTCCTAATCAGAAAATAAGGAGGAATAAGACATGTTGAATCCCGAAATAAATCCCATCCAATTGGCTCATGAACCGGCGGCGGCGGACGCCATAGCGGATACGGCCGCCTGGTGCGATCTCAGTAAAGCGAAAGGGGTCTTGATAACCGTCCTGCATTACCGCGGCGGCGACACGGACCTGGTCCTGCACGTCCACGAGGGGGCGGCGGCAAGCGGCACGACTGCAATCACCGCCGCCTTCCCGATATGGTACGCATCCGACGCCCTCACGGACCCGAGCCTGGTGAGACAGGCCGACGCAGCATCCTTCACCATTGATACGGGCGTCTATACCGGTTCCCAGGTGGTGCAGTTTTTCATCGACGCCAGCATTCTGAGCGCGGGATGCCGTTACGTACAGTTGGGAACCGCTGGCGGCCATGCGTCGAGCATCGCGTCGGTTACCTATGAACTGGTCGGGACGCGGTATCAGAACAACGAGGCCCTGTAACA
>JAAZOZ010000403.1 GCA_012797505.1 Smithella sp.
GTGTCTGCCGCAAAACATTTTCCAGCTCCCGAACATTGCCGGGCCAGTCATAGCCCATGAGGGTTTCCATAGCCTCCGGGGAAACCCGCACATCGGGGTAGCCCAGTTTTTTCAGCATCGTCTCAATCAGCAATGGAATGTCCGACCGGCGCTCCCGTAGAGGCGGAATGAGCAGACGCACGATGAAGCGATACAAAAGGTCCAGACGGAACCGGCCTGCAGCAACTTCTTCATCAATATTTTTGTTGGCAGCCGCGACGACGCGCACCGCGACGTGTCGAACGTCATGACCGCCGATCCGGCGGACCTCGCCGTCCTGCATGAACCGGAGGAGCTTGCTTTGCAGCGCCGTGGACATTTCCGTGATCTCATCGAGGAATATGGTGCCGCCCCCGGCGGATTCGATCAGCCCCACATGCTGATGGTCCGCTCCGGTAAAGGACCCTTTCTCGTAGCCGAAAAGCTCCGATTCAAGCAGGTTGTCGGGAATGGCGCCGCAATGCACCACGACAAAAGGCTTCTGGCGGCGAGAGGACATGGAATGCAGCGACCGGGCGGTCAATTCCTTGCCGGTGCCGCTTTCGCCCTCAATAAGCACGCTGGCCGGCGAATCGGCGACGCGGGCAATCTGTTTGTAGAACTCCACCATCACGGGCGAAGAGCCGATCAGCTTGGCTTCTTCTGCGGCTTCCAGGGGCTCACTCGACCGGTGCTTTCGAAGCTCGCGCACCTCCAGCACTTTCTTTACCAGCGCGCGGCAGTCCTCCGGTGAAAAAGGTTTACTGATGTAATCCCACGCCCCCAGACGGATTGCCTCCATGGTGGTTTCCAGAGAACCGTAAGCGGTCATCAGGATGACGGGCAGGTTCGGCCATTGTTTTTGTATTTCGTCCAAAAGCTGCAGGCCGTCCATTCCGGGCATGCGAATGTCGGACATCAGCAAATCATAGTCGGCGAGGTTCTGCTTCAGGGCGGCCGACGCGGAGGTAAAGCTGCTGACGTCATAACCGTCGCGCTGGAGCACTTCCTGGAGAAATTCACAGGCAACGGCATCGTCATCAATCACTATTATGCGGGCTTTCATAAAAACACCTGCGGCCATTAATGAGGTTGAAGGATCAGGGCAGGGCCGCCACGAAAAAACCTTTGAGCTTTCTGCTGCCCTGCGCATCCCGGGCCGTCAGCTCACAGCGGATTTTTTTCTCGCCGTCTTCTTCATATTTGTCCACGACTTTAGCGCTCACCGTAATCGTCGCCCGGTCTTTGGTGGTCTGATAATCGTTCAGATCGACCGGCTGGGTCATGCTGAGGAAATGCACGGAAAATTTTCTTAACCATCGATGGTCGATCCAGGAAGTGACGGCCTGGCCCGCGATCCCCATAATAAACATGCCCTGGGCAATGACCGTCTCCAGCCCTACCGCCTGGGCAAAGGTTTCATCGTGATGCAGGGGATTGAAATCACCGGAGGCGCCGGCATAGCGCACCAGATGCGTCCGCGTGATGGGGGCGGAGGTGTAAGGCGGCATGACGTCCCCGATTTGAATTTCGTCAAAAACCAGCGCCATGCCGTTCAGCCTCTTTCCATGAAGGTCGTGCGCGCCCTGATGACCAGCTCTCCGCGCTGATTGATCAAATCCGTTTCCAGAACGGTCACCTGCATATACCGGTTGGCCTGCTCTTTCTTTCCTCTTTCATACATGTCCACTACTTTCATTTTGCGGGTGATGACATCGCCCGCGCAGACCGGCGCAAAATACTCATACTCTTCCTTGGTATGCAGCAGCTTGCTCAAATCGGCCCCCACGGCTTTGATCGTGCCGAGAAGACCGCCGCCGGTCCAGAAGACATAGCTGGTGGAGAAAGTGGGAGGCGTGGGAATGTTTTCAAATCCGGCTTTTTTCGCGGCATCGACATCCCGGTAAAGAGGGTTGATCTGTTCCGTGTCGTCCTTCTGCTCGAGCGCCGCGACAAATTCCGCGATCTTGTTTTTTTCCACCCGGATGGAATAAACGGGAAACTCCATGCCGAGTTTTGACGGGTCGGCCATAGCAACCTCCGGAATATGGTCAAGAAATCATGAGAGTCCTATCACATTCAAAACGGAATTTCACGTTGAAATGACCAAAAGAGCTGCCGGAATGGATTTATCGACGCCCATTGCCTCATCAATACATGTAACCCGAAAAAGAGCGTTCGAACAACACTCGAAAGCCTCTTGACAAAAAGGATACGCCGCCTGTATTTTTTGCGCGCCATGAAAAATTGCGCTCACTGTCAAAAAGAAATTCCCGACGAACGATGGATCGGCCGGCAGGCGCAGTGCCCCTTTTGCGGCCACGACCTGCGCGCATGCCTGAACTGCGTCTTTTATGAGCCGGGGGCCTTCCATGACTGCCGGGAAAGCCAGGCGGAGCGGGTCCTGGAGAAAAGCCGCTCCAATTTCTGCGACTACTTTCAATACAGGACCGGCGCGGAGAAACCGGGCAGGCGGCCGGCCGACGTTCAGGAAAAGCTGGCCGCCCTGTTCAAAAAATAATCGCCGGGCGGCCGTCTGTTATTTCATCCCGGAGATCAGTTTTTCGGCCAGCTCCGGCATCCGGTCGAGCAGTTCGTCTTCGCGGCCGGCCGGACATTTGATCGAACCTGCGGCCAGCGTGCCCAGGGTTTCGATATCCATCCGTTTGGCCTGCAGGAGGCTGATGTTTCCCAGCACGGCCAGATTTCCCGTCACCGCCTCATTGGCCGCCAGCCATTTGCCGACCCGGACGGCCTGTTTTTCATCCACCAGACCGGAGCGCTGCAATTTATACTCCTCCAGGATTTTCGCCATGTTTTCCCGCTGGATGAGCACGTAGTCGCCAAAATGGCATAATTCTTCGCGCAGCGCCTCCGTCAGAATCAATCCCGCAACCTTCATCGGCTCCGCGGCGTCAAAATCATAAACGATCAGACGGGGACCGCTCTTTTTGGGACTTTTGGGGTTGAGCGCCTGTTCCAGCTCCTTTTCAAACACTCTTTGCTGATCACCCGCGGCAAGGGCCCCGGGCTTCTTTGGAAGCGAAGAGGCCGGGGCCTTGTCTTTTGAAGCCTGCGCGGCCTGCGGTCCTTTTTCCAGGGGCTCCGATCCGGCGGCTGCCTTCTCCTCCGGAGGCGGCGGGACCGTCTTTTCGACCTGCTGAGATCCTTTCGCCGCGATTTTTCCTTTGCGGATGGCCGTTCTCATCAGATCGCCCTTGGCTTCCTGAAAGATCTGGCGGAATTGAATTTTTATAGCTTCGGCGCCCGCAAGCGTTTTTTTCTCTTTGTTCATCGCCCGCAGCATCGTGGACGGAACGTAACCTTCCGCGACAAACTCTTTTCCCGAATATAAATTCATCAACCGCGTGTCGAATTGGAGGTGGATGGTGAAACTGCGCTCGGAAACCAGCGCGTAGTCGGCATGGAGGGCGCGGCCCGCCTCACGGACCAGCCGGCAGTCATCGGCCAGCCACTCCCAGCCCGCCGGCTTTTGGGTCCCGAGAACAGCACGGATATCGCTCTCGCCGACCACCTCGTAAATGCCCTGCTGTTTCAGCCGTTCATCAATCGCCTGCTTTTGTTTCCGATCGAATTCTTCCGGCGAAACCGGCCAGAAGGCAGGACCTTTCGCGGATTTGAATTCCGTCGTCACCGCGACGACAAAGACCCGAAGCTTCGCCGTAGGAGGCGGCGGGGGCAGCGGTGAAATCCGGACCGCCGCGGACGCGGCGCCGCATAGAAAGAAAATCAGAACAACCGTCATCATCCAGGACTTCCAAGCGTTCATGTTCATCCCCCCCTGCACGTTTCGGATCTGAACGGGTTGTTGCCCAAGCCACAGCCCGTTCAGAGGTCATACAATGTTTCATCCTTGCGGGGTTTCCGGGCGGCGGACTTCCTGCCTCTCCTGTTTTCTCCGAACGGATCTTCCGCCGACAGAAGGTCCCCCATTTCCTCGTCGATTTTGTCGGGATCCTCGCCCGCCTCCAGACGCCGCAGGGCTTCCTGAAAACCGTCCCCCAGTTTCATCCCGGTGGCATCCGATAACTTGCGCATCAGGTTGGCCGCGGCGCGCGGGTCGTCCTCCCGGATGCCTTCGGCTTCCGCCGCGAGCTGCATCATGGCTTTTTCCATCTTGCCCTCATCCATGCCGCGCAGAGGATCCGCTTCTTCCCCGTCTTTGGCCTTTCCGGTGATGGCCGAAAAAAGGGACATTCGGCGCTCAAGCTTCACATTTTTACACCTGGGACAGGAGGGGATTTTGTCGGTATTGACCGATCGGGAAAAGAAATTATAGATGGTGTTGCATTTCCGGCAATAAAATTCATAAATCGGCATATTTATAGCTCCCGGACGTTTGATGCTTTTATAAAACATTGTCCGCAAATATTCAACCGTTTCGGCGCCCCGAACCATCCCTCATTCTGAATGCCCGGCGGCGCGTTCCCGCAGATACCGGCTGCCGCAGTCCATGCCGGTGGAATAGGCGGCGCGCAGACGGGCTTCGTCCCGGGTGGTCCGGCCGACATCCAACTCCGCCGGTGGAGCGATTTCGGTCACCCGGACGCCCGGAGGAGGACGGCGGACAAAACGCACGGCGGCGTTATAGACATCGGCGCGGCGGCGAAAGGATTTCATCAACCCGGGGTATTTCCGGTAATACCGGGCAAGCACCATGAGCGCAACCGGACTTTCCTTTTTTACGTAACCCACCGGCCGGGACCGGATAACGGTAATGTCGGTTGCCCCTCGCCGGTGCGCTTCGCGCGCCGGAATGGCATCCACCACGCCGCCATCGGTCGCCTTCTCGCCTCCGACCTCCAGAACCTTGCGGTAAAGAACCGGAATAGCGCTGGAAACTTTGAGGAAATGCTCGAGCGTGTCCGGCCCGGGGCTCAGATACAGCGCCTTGCCGGTTTCCATGGAGGTGGCCACAATCCGATATTCCTTGTTGCAGCGGGAGAGTGTTTCAAAAAGAGCGGTCAGGTCCAGCCGGTCATGACGGATGGTCTGCTCCCACATCCAGTCCAGATCCATCAGGTGCCCGCCGCGAAGAAACCGCCAGGGGTTGATGAACCGGGGGGACAGGGAATAACGCAGGGTAACCGCCAGGTTGCGGTCGTACTGCCCCGCCAGATGTGAAGCCAGATGACAGGCGCCTGCGGACACACCGATATACAAATCAAACGGATCGAACCCGGCGCTCGCGAATGCGCGCAGAACTCCCGCGGCAAAAATGCCGCGCATGCCCCCACCTTCCACCACCAGCGCTGATTTTCTTTTCGGTTCGCTCATCACTGAAAAACGCCCTGTTGTCAAAACGTCGCAGCATCCGCGGGAACATTCGATCCGGAAGCGAAAAGTCCCGGCCGGTTCCCGTCACTTCATTATTGTAGCTGTCCCTGCCTTTTCCGGGGTTTCAACCGGGGATACAGCAAGCCTTCCTGCGTCAGAACGACGACCGGCCATTCCACACCCCGAATAAAGACCAGTTGGACCGGGTAATTGCCTTCCCGGGGCTGCCAGTGCTCGGGCGTCACGAACTCCATCTCCCACAGAGGCCGGCCGTCCATGGAGATCAGCCCCCGGCAGGACTCGTGAACGTTTGATTCGGCGTCCTTCCATGAATGGAAAGAGATTTCGACGGCGCCGGGCTGCTTCACGCCTTCGCGCAAACCTCGGACGGCGTTCGCGATATGCGGGGCGGTCTGCCGGACGGCAACCGCGAGAAGCCCGGCCGCCGGCGCAATCCCGAAAAACACCGGGTTGCGGGTAAAAGCGCCGGCCAGCGCAAGGGCCGCGGCCAGCAACATGAAACCGGGGCCCGCCAATTCCCACAGGGTGCCTGATCCGGCCCGGGTCAATTCGGCAATTTGTTCCTCCAGCGTCATGGCGAAAGGATTACCGGATAGATCCCGCGGGGTCAAGATGCAAAATCATGACGCGACAAAATACAGGACGCCGTGGAAAACAAGCGCGGCTGAAATATCCGGCATTCATGAAAAATATTGATAAAAAAAGGCAATCCATATATAAGCCTGAATCAATGTTTAAAGGAGCCGTCCCATGTTCGGTATTGGAGTACAGGAACTGATTATCATCGCGATTATCGCGCTATTGATCGTCGGGCCCAAAAAGCTGCCCGATCTGGCCAAGACGCTGGGCAAGGGCTTCCGGGACTTCAAAAATGCCACGGAAGGCGTTACGGAGGACCTGAAAGACGCCTTGAAAGAAGACGATAAACCCAAACCCGATGACGGTCTGAAGGATTCCCTGCTGTCCAAAAAACCGGAGGCGGAAGAGGAAAAAAACAAAGCCCCCGGAAATGAAACCTGAACTTCAACATCATTTCTGCGATTTCAAGCCCGGCACAACAGGCGCGTGATGGAAACCAACGAAGATCTTAAAATGTCTTTGACCGAACATTTGATCGAGCTGCGCAAACGGCTGACCAACTCGCTGATCGCGCTGGGCATCGGTTTTCTGGCCTGTTATGCTTTCAAAGATTACCTGTTTGCCGTCATCACGAAGCCGCTGACGGACGCTCTTCCCAAAAGCAGTTACCTGATTTTCACCGGCCTGACGCAGGCTTTCTTCACCTACATGAAGATCGCTATTTTTTCTTCCCTGGTGCTGACCAGCCCCTTCATTTTTTACCAGGTCTGGAAATTCATCGCGCCCGCGCTGCTTCCCGAGGAGAAAAAGTATGTGGCGCCTTTTGTCCTGTCCTCCACGCTGCTTTTTGCAGGAGGCGTGCTGTTCGGCTATTTCGTTGTGCTGCCGCCGGCTTTTGAATTTTTTGTCAGCTTCAACAACGAATACCTGCGGGCCATGATCTCCTTCAACGACTACCTCTCGCTGTTCATTAAATTCCTGCTGGGTTTTGGTTTGTCGTTCCAGCTGCCCGTGCTGGTCTTCTTTCTGGCCAAACTGGGCATCGTCAACGACAAGCTGCTCTCCCGATACCGGAAATACGCCATCCTGCTCATGTTTATTGCCGCCGCGATTCTTACGCCTTCACCGGACGCGCTCAGCCAGATTCTGATGGCGATCCCCCTGCTGTTTCTGTATGAAGTCAGTATAATTGTGGCAAAGTTTGCCGCCAGGAAGAAAGAAGCCCCCCCGCAACCCGAAGAGCCGGGCGCAGAAGAGGAAGTTTGAAAATGTCTCCAGGCAAAGATGGAAACCGTCGACGCAAAACGGGAAGCAAACGGTCCCCCGCAATCAAAATCACCCTGGCGGTGTTTTTGGTTCTCTTTTTGGCTGCGGCAGGCGGGGCCGTGACCTACCGGGTCATGACGAAGGACTTGCCCGGCATCGACGCACTCAAGGATTACCGCCCCAGCATCGCTTCCCGCGTGCTGGACGAAAACGACATGCTGATCGACGAGTTTTTTCTGGAAGACCGCAAGATGATCAATATCGCCGACGTCCCGAAAATCGTTCAGTACGCGTTTGTCGCGGCGGAGGATTCCCGCTTCTACAAGCACCGGGGGGTCGATTTGCTGAGCATTTTCCGCGCGCTGTTCAAAAATGTGGAAGCGGGCAAAATCGTGCAGGGCGGCAGCACCATCACCCAGCAGGTTGCCAAGCTGATGTACCTGACGCCGGAGCGAAAATATGTCCGAAAGCTGAAGGAAGCGATCCTGTCCTACCGCATCGACAAATACCTGACCAAGGATGAGATTCTCCATCTGTACCTGAATCAAATTTATCTGGGACACGGCACCTATGGGATCGAATCGGCGTCGATCGGCTACTTCGGCAAAAGCGCGCGGGACCTGACGCTGCCGGAAGCCGCGCTTCTGGCCGGTTTGCCGAAAGCCCCCACCACCTACTCCCCGTTTCTCAATTTCAACCGGGCAAAACAACGGCAGATCTACGTCCTGACGCGCATGCAGGAAGAAGGCTTCATCAGCAAAGACCAGATGACGCAGGCCGCAGCCGCCCCCCTGAGCCTGAGGCCCATGAAGCCGAAAGACAAGGTCGCCGCGTACTTTGTGGAGCACGTCCGCCGCTACGTGCAGGAAAAATACGGCGCGGACGTCCTGTACAAGGAGGGGCTGACCATTTACACGACGCTGAATCTTTCCGCGCAAACCGCGGCCCGCGACGCGCTGATGAGGGGCCTTTCGGAAATGGAAGCCCGGAACAAATATGCCAAAGGCCTGGCGCAGGGCGCGCTGTACTGCATGGATGTGAAGACCGGCGCGATCCGCGCCCTGGTCGGAGGACGGGACTTCACCAAAAGCGAGTTCAACCGGGCGGTCCAGTCGCGTCGCCAGCCCGGCTCCGCCTTCAAGCCCCTGATCTACACGGCGGCGTTCGACAAGGGCATGAATCCCTCCACGCGATTCGTGGATTCCCCGATTATCATGGAAGACCCGTCGCAACCCGACGGACTCTGGAAACCGAAAAACTTCGATGAAAAATTCCTGGGGCCGATTACCATGAGGACCGCGCTGGTGCAGTCCCGCAACGTCGTCACCGTTAAAATCCTGCAGGAAATCGGGGTGGACTACGCCATCTCCTACGCGGCCAATCTGGGCATTGAATCCCCCCTGCCCGCGAATCTCTCGCTGGCGCTGGGATCGGCGGGGGTGACCCTGCAGGAAATGGTCCGCGCTTACGGCGCGCTGGCCAACGGCGGGAAAAAAGTATCGCCCTACTTTATCCGAAAGATCGTGGACCGCACCGGAAATGTTTTTGAAGAAACCAAGCCTCTGTCGGAACAGGTGATCGATCCCCGCATCGCCTTTATGACGACGTATATCATGCAGGACGTGGTGGAAAGCGGCACGGGCCGGAGAGTGAAAAGCATCGGACGTCCCGTCGCCGGAAAAACGGGGACCACCAATGATGTCCGCGACGCCTGGTTCATCGGCTTCACCCCGTCTCTCATCACCGGCGTCTGGGTCGGCTTCGACCAGGAAAAATCTCTGGGGAGCCATGAAGTGGGCGGCCGCGCAGCGGCGCCGATCTGGCTTTACTTCATGGAAAAAGCCCTGCAGGACAAGCCCGCGGAAGCTTTTAACGCTCCTCCGGGCATCGTGTTCATCCGGGTGGATGCCAAAACCGGCAGGCCGGCGCCGGGCGCCGGACCGGGCACCATTGCGGAATGCTTTTTGGAAGATAACCCTCCCGGTGAAAACGGAAATGAAATGTTCGGGGAAAGAGAAGAGCTGTTCCGCTGAAAATTCAGCCGGATCGAGAATGCCCTTGACAAGCAAATTATTTTTCGCTAAAGAGGAGGCGAATTCAAAAGGACGTTATGATGTTTCTTAAAGATTTAGACAGCGGCAGCATCCGGATTCAAGCCATTGTAAGACGGCTCGTAGTCGTCGTACGGATGGGGTCTGCCGCCGGGTATCTTTAAGAACTGAAGATACTAGCCGCGGGCCCCGAAAGCCCGCGGCTTTGTTTTATAGAAACGAAGCCGCTTTTTCCAAAAGAAACGGGCGGCTTTTTTAGTTTTCGGGCATCGGGCCTGCAGGAAAATAACAGGGAACGAAGGAGTCATTCTGATGAAAATGAAAGGCACGGAAATTCTGCTCAAAGCGCTGGAAGAAGAAAACGTGGACATCATTTTCGGCTACCCGGGCGGAGCGGTTCTGGACATTTACGATCAGCTTTACAAAAGCAACCTCCGGCATATTCTGGTCCGTCACGAACAGGGCGCGGTGCATGCCGCGGACGGCTATGCGCGGGCAACCGGCAAAGTAGGCGTCTGCCTGGTCACCTCCGGCCCCGGCGCCACCAACGCGGTCACCGGCGTCGCCACGGCCAACATGGACTCCATCCCCCTGGTGGTGTTGACCGGACAGGTGCCGACGGGACTGATCGGCAACGACGCTTTTCAGGAATGCGACATCACCGGCATTACGCGCCCCTGCACCAAGCACAATTTCCTGGTGCGCAATATTGAAGACCTGGCCGCGACGATCAAAGAAGCGTTTCATATCGCCCGCTCCGGCCGGCCGGGTCCGGTGCTGGTGGATCTGCCCAAAAATGTCATGGCCGCGCAAACCGAGTATGATCCGGGCAATGTCCGGATCCGCAATCACGAAGTCCTGTACAAACCCGCTCCGAAAAAAATGGCCAACCTGCTGTCCATGCTCCAGGAAGCGAAAAAGCCCCTGATCATGACGGGCGGCGGCGTCATTTTGAGCCGGGCGGCTCAGGAGTTGACGGACCTGGCCAGAAAATACAGGATCCCCGTGACCGGTACGCTCATGGGTCTGGGCTCCTTTCCGGCGAGCGATCCGCTGTGGCTGGGCATGCTGGGCATGCACGGAACCTATTACGCCAATATGGCCGTGAGCCATTGCGATCTCCTGCTGGCCGTGGGCGTGCGCTTCGACGACCGCGTCACCGGTTCGATCGAAACTTTTGCTCCGGAAGCCAAAATTGTTCATATCGACATCGATCCCTCTTCCATCAATAAAAATGTAACCGTGGACCTGCCGATTGTCGGCGACGCCCAATCCGCCCTGACGGATCTGCTGCGCTTTCTCGAGGAGCACCACTACGAACCGGACATCGCGTCGAGGCAGGCGTGGCTTTCCGAAATTGACGAATGGCGGGGAAAGGTGCCGCTGACCTACTGCCAGAACGGTGAAGTCATCAAACCGCAGTTCGTCATTCAAACCCTGCACAGGCTCACGGGGGGCGACGCCCTCATTACCACGGAGGTCGGCCAGAACCAGATGTGGACGGCGCAGTTCTTCGGCTTCGACCGCCCCAATACGTTCATTTCTTCCGGGGGCCTGGGAACCATGGGCTTCGGACTGCCGGCCGCCATCGGCGTCAAGTGCGCTTTTCCCGACAAACAGGTCGTGGACATCGCGGGCGACGGCAGCATCCAGATGAATATTCAGGAACTGGCCACGGCCGCCCAGTACAACATCGCCGTCAAGGTGGTTCTCCTCAACAACGGCTATCTGGGCATGGTGCGCCAGTGGCAGGAACTTTTTTATGAAAAACGCTACTCCCAGACGGACATGACGTACGCGCCCGATTTTGTGAGGCTTGCGGAAGCGTTCGGCGTGGTCGGCCTTCGGGCGACAAAACCCGGCGAAGTGGAAGAGGTCCTGCGGCAGGGGCTTGCGGTCCATAAGCCCGTGCTGATGGATTTCCGCGTCTCGCGCGAGGAATGCGTCTATCCCATGGTGCATCCGGGCGAGTCAATCAGCCAGATGGCCCTGGGCACCCGGGAAATGATCAACTGATAAAATCGTCATCCTAACGGCAAAGAGAGGGTAAACATGGAAAAAAAGGACCATATTATTTCAATCCTGGTGTACAATAAGCCGGATGTGCTGGCCAGGATAGCAGGAACGCTGGGCGGCAAAGGCTACAACATCGACAGTCTTTGCGTGAACACCACCACACAAAACGACATCTCCAAAATCGTCATGACGACCGTCGGGTCCCAGGCGACCATCAACCGGATTGTCAACGAACTGCAGAAACTGGTTGACGTGATCTCCGCCGACGACCTGACCAATGTCGAATCCATCCATCGCGAAATGGTGCTGGTTCGTCTGAACCTGACCCCGGCCAATACGGAGGCGGTCAAAAAGGCACTGGAGACCCACAAATGGAAAGTGCTCGTGTCCGGCGACACGTTCGTCATGATCGAAATTACCGGAGACAAGACGCAGATTGACTTTGCGCTGGCGCGACTGGAGCCGCTCGGCGTCACCGATATCACGCGCACGGGGCTGGTGGCCTTGAAACTGGACGATTAACAACAACGATCTATAAAGAAAACAGGGGGTTTTATGGCAAAAATCAATTTTGGCGGGACCATCGAAGACGTGGTGACCTCGGAAGAGTTCACCGTAAAAAAGGCGCAGGACGTCCTCAAGCAGGAAGTCATCGCCGTGCTGGGCTACGGCGTGCAGGGCCCCGCGCAGGCCTTCAACATGAAAGACAACGGGATCAACGTCATCATCGGCCAGTCTCCGGAAGACAAACCTTACTGGGACAAGGCCATCGCCGACGGCTGGATTCCCGGCCGGACGCTTTTCCCGATCGAAGAAGCGGTGGAAAAAGCCACCATCATCCAATACCTGGTATCCGATGCGGCGCAGATGATTCTCTGGCCCAAAGTCAAACCGCACTTAAAGAAAGGCGACGCGCTGTATTTCTCGCATGGTTTTTCCATTGTGTATAAAGAACAGACCGGTGTGATTCCGCCGGATTTTGTCGATGTCATCATGGTTGCACCCAAAGGCTCCGGCACCAGCGTCCGCCGTAATTTCCTCGACGGCAGCGGCATCAACTCCAGTTTCGCCGTGCATCAGGATGCAACCGGCCGGGCCATGGAGCGAACGCTCGCTTTGGGCATCGCCATCGGGTCGGGCTTCCTCTTTCCGACAACGTTCCAGATGGAAGTGTACAGCGATCTGACCGGCGAACGCGGCGTGCTGATGGGCGCGCTGGCCGGCATGATGGAAGCCCAGTATGCGGAGCTCAGGCGTCACGGCCACACGCCCAGCGAGGCCTTCAATGAAACGGTGGAAGAGCTGACCCAGAGCCTCATTCGCCTCGTCGGTGAAAACGGCATGGACTGGATGTACGCCAACTGCTCGGCGACGGCGCAGCGCGGCGCGCTCGACTGGCGTCATAAATTCCGCAAGGCGGTGGAGCCCGTTTTCGCGGAGCTTTACCGGTCCGTCGCCGCCGGCAGGGAAACGGAAATCGTCCTGCGCGTCAACAGCGCTCCGGACTACAAGGAGAAGCTTAACGCGGAACTCGCGGAAATGCGCAACTCCGAAATGTGGCAGGCCGGCGCGGCCGTCCGCTCGCTGCGGCCGGAGAAACGAAAGAAATGATCGATGGTCTCCCCTCCCTTGATACCCTGAAGGGCGCACGCGGGAGGGGCAGAGGGAGGGTGAAATTGGAACAATAACCCCCTCCCCTTAATCCCCGACCTCCAGGGGCGGGGAAATTGTCCGTGAGCCGCTGCTCGCGGGTGCTGCAATTTAATTGATAACCTCAGGGAGAACAACATGCGAAGCGATCTCATGAAAAAGGGACTGGAGCGGGCGCCGCACCGTTCGCTCTTCAAGGCGATGGGTTATACCGATGAAGAAATTGCGCGGCCTCTGATCGGCGTCGTCAACTCAGCCAACGAAATCATTCCCGGCCATATTCATCTGGATTTAATCACCCAGGATGTAAAAGCGGGCATCCGCATGGCCGGTGGAACCCCCGTTGAATTTCCCGTCATCGGCGTCTGTGACGGCATCGCCATGAACCATGCCGGCATGAAATATTCTCTGGCCAGCCGGGAGCTGATCGCCGATTCCATTGAAATCATGGCGACGGCCCATCCGTTTGACGCGCTGGTGTTCATCCCCAACTGCGACAAGATTGTTCCCGGCATGCTGATGGCGGCGCTGCGGCTCAACCTCCCTTCCATTTTTATCAGCGGCGGACCGATGCTTGCGGGAAAGGTCCAGGACAAAACCGTTGATCTCATCTCGGTGTTTGAAGGCGTAGGCTCTGTGAAGGCCAAAAAGATGACCTCCGCCCAGTTGCGGCAACTGGAAGACTGCGCCTGTCCCGGCTGCGGGTCCTGTTCCGGCATGTACACGGCCAACTCCATGAACTGCGTCACGGAGGCGCTGGGACTGGGACTGCCCGGACACGGCACGATTCCGGCGGTGCTTGCCGCGCGGCATCGCCTGGCCAAATACGCGGGCATGAAAATACTGGATCTGCTCAAAAAAAACGCCAGACCCCGCGACATCGCAACGCCGGCCGCCTTCAAAAACGCCATTGCCGTCGATATGGCGCTGGGCTGCTCCACCAATACCGTCCTGCACATTCCGGCCGTCGCTCATGAGGCGGGCATTGCGCTGGATCTGGATCTCTTCAACAAAATCAGCGAAAAAACCGCCAATATCTGCAAGCTCAGCCCAGCGGGACCGCATCACATCGAAGATCTCGACGCGGCGGGCGGCATTCAGGCCGTCATGAAAACGATCGCCAGACTGGGCGTCATCGA
>JAAZOZ010000066.1 GCA_012797505.1 Smithella sp.
TCGTCAATCTTCTTGAGCAAAATGTCTTTTCGAATCGGCTTGGCCAAGTGGTCCGCCGCGCCCACTGCAAAGGCTTTGGCCCGGTTTACTTCATCATCCAAGGCCGTCAGGAAAATCACGGGAATGAACTTGGTTTCCGGATTGGCCTGCAGTTCAAAACAGGCCACGTAGCCGTCGATTTCCGGCATCATCACGTCCATCAGAATCAGATCCGGCCGCCGGCTCTGGGCTTCATCAATCCCCTTCTTTCCATCCCCGGCAACGATGACCGAATAGCCGGCCCCGGTCAAAATCTTCTGGAGCAGATTCAGAACATCCGGATCGTCATCAATACAAAGGATCGTTACATTGTTCGTTTCTTTCGGGACCATTTTGCCTCCTTGGAAAACGTATAACCTGATAGGGTGATTTCTTGTCAAGAAGAAAGAATGTCCCGATTCCATAACCGTCAGGAAATAAAAATTTCCCCTTGACAATTCTCCCCTCGCTAGAGTATTTGAAAATTATTGGTTGACTGTCCAATCAAAATATGGATCATCCATCCAATCCTTGCACAACGTCGGATCGTCAACTCCCCGACGCCTGGGTGAATTTTTTAACGGAATCATGAGGGGAACCTTTACATTAATTAAATTTAAAAAATACAAGTAGTTGGAGGGCTACCATGGATTTCTGGCTGAAGGACGAACAGAAAATGCTTCGCTACAACATTCGGGAATTCGCCGAACAGGAAATCGCGCCGGTCGCAATGGAGTTGGATGAAAAAGAGGAATTTTCCTATGACCTGACCCGGAAAATGGCCAAGCTTGGTCTTTTCGGCATTTATGTGCCCGCCGAATACGGCGGATCAGGCATGGATTATCTTTCCTACATCGTCGCGGTTGAGGAAATCTGCCGCATCGACGGTTCACACGGCGCGACGGTTGCCGCCGGAAATTCCCTGGGCATCGGACCGATTTATTATTACGGCAGCAAAAAGCAGAAGGACCAATGGCTGCCGCGCCTCTGCTCCGGTGAAATATTGGCGTCTTTCGGGCTCACCGAACCCAACGCCGGCTCCGATGCGGGCGCCAGCAAGACCAACGCGCGGCTGGAAAACGGACAATGGGTGGTGAACGGCAGCAAAATCTTCATCACCAATTCCACCAGCAAAATGGCCGGCATCTGCACGGTGCAGGCCATCACCGGATCCAAAGGACAGAAGGTCGGCCCCTACGGCACAATTGAAACCAAGGAAGTGTCCTGCATCCTCGTCCCGAACGGAACGCCCGGTTTCACGACAAAAAAGATGACGAAGAAAATGATGTGGCGCTCCTCCGATACCGGCGAACTGTATTTCGACGACTGCCGGGTGCCGGAGGAAAATCTGCTGGGAAAGCGCGGCGAAGGATTTCACCAGATGCTCCAGACGCTGGACAACGGACGCCTGGCCATTGCCGCCATGGGACTGGGGGGCGCGCAGGGCGCCTATGAACTGGCCATGAAATACGCCAAAGAAAGGAAACAGTTCGGGAAACCGATCTCCACCTTCCAGGTCAACGCGTTCAAACTGGCCGACATGGCCACGGAAATCGAAGCCGCGCGCAATTTATTATACAAGGCCTGCTACCTGAAAGATCAGGGCAAGTCTTTTGGAAAAGAAGCGGCCATGGCCAAGCTTTATTGCTCGGAAGTCATGGGCCGCGTGACCAACGAAGCCCTGCAGATTCACGGCGGCTACGGCCTGATGAAGGAATACAACATTGAACGGTTTTTCAGGGATTACAAACTCCTGACCATCGGCGAGGGAACCTCTGAAGTGCAGCGCATCGTCATTTCACGAAGAATCGGCTGCTACGAGACGGATTAAGAGTGAATCTCCGGATTCCACGGCGAAACGTTTATCTTTTGGGGAGGAAGAATTATGGCGGAAGAAACCAGGCGAATGACCAGAACGGAACGGCTGGAAAAAGAGCGGGAAACCAATCTGAAATTCTGGGAGGAGCAGGACGCTCTTTTAATGAAGCACCGGCAGGAAGCCTACCACATCGGCGGGGAAGACCAGATTGCGAGGCTGGCCAAGCAGGGCAAAAAGCCGATGCGGGACCTGATTCAAATGCTGATTGATCCAGGCACGGAATTTTTTGAGGTGGGGCTGGACGCGGGCTACCAGATCGGCGAGAAAAAACTCTACGGCGGCTCCATTTATGAAGAGGAAAAACGCGGGCACATCCCGGGCGGCGGCGTCGTCACGGGAATCGGCGCCATTCACGGAAAAGACTGCATGATTTTCTCCAACGAAAACCGCTTTGCCGCCGGCACGTATTTCCCGATCACCCTGAAGAAGCATATGCGCGCGCAGGCCATCGCGGAACAGTGCGGCCTCCCCTGCATTTACATTGCCGACTCCGGCGGAATCAACCTGCCGCTGCAACTGGGCTGCTTTGCCGACGACGGTCATTTCGGAACCATGTTTTACAACATGTGCCGCATGTCGGCCAAGGGCATCAAGCAGTACACGCTTTCGACCGGCGGCAACACGGCCGGCGGCGCCTACATGGTGTATCTGGCCACGGAATCGATCATGATTGAAAAGCTGGCGTTTGCCTTCCTCGCCGGCCCGCCCATGGTCAAGTCCGCCATCGGCGAAACCGTTTCCCAGGAAGACTTGGGCGGCGCGTACGTGCACACCCAGCATTCCGGCGGGTGCGATCATTTCGTGCAGTCGCAGGAGGAAGGCATCCGGAAGCTGCGCGCCATGATGGAATTTGAACCGTCGCAGAAGCTCTACATTGACCGCCGGGAATCCCGCGAACCCAAATTCGATTACAGGGAAATGATGCGCTGCAGCCCCGTGGATACGTATCACCTGATCAACATCAAGGACACGATCAAATGCCTGGCGGACGACAGCTATTTCCATGAATACAAATCGACGTACGGACCGGGCCGCGGCAGCTCGATCATCTGCGGCAAAATGTGGCTCAAGGGAATCCCCGTCGGCGTGATCGCCTCCAACGCCAACGGCGTCATTTATATCGAGGCGGCCCGCAAAGCGACGGAATGGATGATCCGCTGCGGCAATTCCAAACTTCCCGTTTTGTTCCTGCAGGGATCGCCCGGCTACATGGTCGGCAAGGCCGAAGAATGGGGCGGCATCGGCAAATACGGCTCCGACATGGTCCGGGCCTGCTCCTGCCTGGAAGCGCCGAAAATCACGTACGTCATCGGACCGGATCACGGCGCGGCCAACTACGGCATGTGCGGCCGGGCGTTCAAGCCGCGGTTCGCCTTCACCAACATGCGGGGAAGAACGTCCGTGATGTCCGGCAACACGGCCGGGTTCATTCTGGAGACGGTGCGCCGCAAGAATATTGAAGCCAAAGGCGGCGCCGTCAACGAGGAGGACATGGAAAAATTCCGTCAGATGATGCGGGAACGCTACAACAACGAAGGCCATCCCTTCTACACCGGCTCGCTGATGTTTCACGACGGCGTGATTGCCTTTTCCGAAGCGCGGGACAAACTGGCCCGCGCCTTTGAAATCGCGCTGCGCGCGCCGGTCCGGGAATCCGACTGGGGCGATTTGAAATTCTAACCCCCATGCCCGTGGCGGGCGCAACGAGGGATGAGGATCACCCCTGCTCTTCCCTCCTCCGTCAAGGGGGAGGGGGCATGTTCATATCAAACGGTTCACATTAAGGAGGCCGACCTATGGCAGATGTTTTATTACGGGAACAAAAAGGCGAAGGGATAACGCTTCTGACGTTAAACCGTCCGGAAGCCATGAACTGTTTTAACTTTGACCTGCTGGCCGCGCTGGGCGACGCCGTCCGGGAAGCCAATTTCGATCCGGGCCTGCGGTGCCTGATCATCACGGGGGCGCCTGCCGACAACCCCAAAAAGGCCTCTTTCTCCACCGGCGCCGATCTCATCGAGCGCCGGACGATGCCCCCGGATCAGGTGCGCCGCTTCATTTTTACGATCCGCAATCTCTTCACGTCCGTGGAGCAGCTGCGCGTTCCGGTCATCGCGGCCGTCAATGGCTTTGCCTTCGGCGGAGGGACGGAGCTGGCGCTCGCCTGCGATCTGCGCATCGCCGCAAGCAACGTGGTGATGGGGCTGACGGAAACTTCGCTCGCGATCATTCCGGGGGCGGGCGGCACGCAGCGGCTGCCGCGCATTGTCGGCCTGGCCAAGGCCAAGGAGCTGATCTACACCGCCCGCCGCATCAACGCCCAGACCGCGCTGGACATCGGGCTGGTCAACCGGGTCGTGGAGCCGGAAAAACTGATCGAAGCCGCCTGCGAACTGGCGCGTGAAATCGCCGCGAACGGCCCGGTGGCCGTGGCGCAGGCCAAATTCGCCATCAATTGCGGAATGGACGCGCCGCTGTCGGTCGCCCTGCCGCTGGAATCGAAGGCGTATGAAATCACCATCCCGACCAAGGACCGGCTGGAAGCGCTGGCCGCCTTTGCCGAAAAAAGGAAACCAAATTTCAAAGGTGAATAAACCGTAAACAAATCGACAAAAGGAGAATGATGTATGACCGAGCATGATTACTGGAAAATTTTTCCCCGGATGCCGAAGCAAGTAACCATTGGAGACATCACCATTCGAGACGGTTTCCAGCATTGCGAAAAGTTCATCTCCACGCAGGCCAAAATATACTACGGACAGGAAATGATCCTCGCCGGCTGTCGGGAGCTGGAAGTCACCAACCTGGGAAACCCCAGGGCCATGCCCCAGTTCAAGGACGCGGACGAAGTCATGAAGGCCATGCGCGGCGACGACTTCCGGAAACGCTGCGGCAAAGCCGGCATCGATGTGGACAAAGACGTCACGCTCACCTGCGTGACCATCCGGGAAGCCGCCGTGGACCGGGCCATTGAAATGCGAAAAAACGGCTACGGACCCGACCGGATCCTGATGATGGTTTCGACCGACCCGGAGCATCATTTCGCCAACTCCGGAACCACGCTGAGCCAGTACTGGCGGGAAGCCGAACGATGCATTCAGAAGGCGCGAGACGCGGGCATCAAAATGTGCGGCACGGTGAGCACCATCTGGGGATCTCCGATCAGCGGCGCCACCAAACTGGAAGACGCGGTGGAATTCACGAGGCGATGGTTCCAGATCGGAGCTCACGACATCGAACACGCCGATCACGACGGCTCCGCCAACGCAGCCGATGCCTACCGGTATTTTTCCATGGTGTTGGACGCCATGCCCAACCCGGAAGCGCATCTGTGCCATCTCCATGAAACCAAGCGGATCGCCTCTTCCACCATTCTCGCGGCCCTGCAGGCCGGCATTTGCCGCTTCGAGGCCACGCTGGGGGGCTTGGGCGGCCAGCCGGCCAATTTCCTGGATGACTGCCCGATCAAGGGCACGGGGGAATATTACTACGATCCGCGCTACGTCGGCCTGATCTGCATGGAGGACCTGGTCGTGCAGATCGACGAACTGGGCATCCGGCACGGATACGACGTCAACCGCGTCCTGATGCTGGGCAGAAAAATGGAAAAGACCATCGGCGCCAGACTGCGCTCCGAAGCGATCATCAACGGCCGCACCGTCAAGGAAGGGCACATGGAGCACGCGCGCCCCGGCCTGAAGAAACTGATTGAAAAAGAAAAGGAAAAACCGGGCCAGCAGTTTCCGGCGGAGTGGAGCGCCGAAGCGATCCTTCCCGAAAAGTGGGGACCGGCGGACCCCCTCTGGAAAAAGTAAGCCCTTCATCAAAAAAAGGAAGCTCACCCAAAACCTTGCGGTGAGCTTCCTTTTTTGTTAGCTTTCACTGTCCGTCAGGAATGAAATGGAAGCGCGCCATGAAAAAAGCAAAAATTGTTGAAGTCGCCCCGCGCGACGGCCTCCAGAACCTTCAGGCGTTTGTCCCGACGGACCAAAAAATCGCCCTGATCAAAAAACTGGCCGGCACAGGCGCGCAGGAAATCCAGATCGGCTCTTTCGTCTCTCCGCAGGCCATCGCACAGTTCCGGGATATGGAGGAAGTCGCCCAAGCCGTCCGCCGCTTGAAGGGTTTCGTGCCGTCGGCGCTGGTCCCCAACGGGCGCGGGGCGGACAAAGCGCTGGCCTGCGGCATTGCCAGGCTGATCTTCTTCTTCTCCGTGAGTTCAAAACACAATTACGCCAACGTACAACAATCGCCGCTTGACTCCCTGAAGGAGTTGCAGCACATCTGCCGGTCACACCTGAGCAATCCTTCAATGACTCTCCGGGTGGATCTGGCCACGGCCTTCGGCTGCCCGTTTTCCGGCAATGTCACGACGGCTGCCGTTTTGCGCACCGTGGAAAAAGTTGCCGCTCTGGGCGTCCGGGAAATCACGCTCTGCGACACGGTGGGGTTCGGCCATCCGAAAGACGTAGAAGAAAAGTTCCTCGCCTGCTTCCGCCGTTTTCCTGAAATTCGCTTCGGCGCCCATTTTCACAACACGCGGGGGCTGGCGCAGGCCAATGCCCTGCGTGCCTACGATATCGGAGTGCGATCCTTCGATTCGTCCGCCGGGGGGCTGGGAGGATGCCCTTACGCGCCCGGGTCTTCCGGCAATGTCGCCACGGAAGACCTGGTGTTCATGTTTGAATCCATGGGCATCAAAACAGGAATGGATCTGAAAAAACTCCTCAACGTCTGCGCCTGGCTGCAAAAAATCCTGCCGCAGGCGAAACTCTCCGGCTCCCTTTTCCAAGCCGGTCTGCCCCACAAGCACAAACTTTTCTGCTGAACCACTTCCTCGGCGAGAGCTTTGAAAAACTACTCTTATTCGTCGGAGGCGGGGAACCAGTTCCTTTAATCCTGGATTCCCGCCCCCCGACTTCTCGATGGCAGGCTTCGCGAGGAATGACAATATTGTTGTTTTTATGTGGTTATGCAAACGTCTCGAGGGATCTTAAGATTTCTCAGTCGCTGTGCTCCTTCGAAATGACATCAGGAGCAGGATTACGCTCCTCGAAATGAAATTTTTCAAAGGTCTCTCGGCATTCAAGGGAGAACGCAACAAAGAATCCCTTTGGGATGCGCTGTCCCAAAGGGATTCTTTGTTCCCTCATCCTTCAGCCTTCGGTCTTCAGCCTAATTATATCCTTCTTCGTACGCCAGCATATCCAGATGCAGCGTGGCGATATCTTCCACGTCCAGATTCACTCCCTCGGACGACTTCGGCAGCTCAATAATTTTAATGTAACGGCGGCACTTGTTGCAGACATCCACCCGGTGGCTTTCCTCTCCCTCCACGGCAAAATACGCCAGCGAGTGCTGTTCTTCATTTCCGCAGAAGGGGCATTTGATCCGGCGGAAGTGCCATTTATAACCGCACTGGTTGCAAAAGAGATAACGCCTTCCGTCTTCGCTTTCCCGGATTTCGCCGATTTTCGGCTCCTTTCCGCAGATCGGACAATAGCCTTCCGTCCAGTCCGATTTCTCCACCAGAGCGCCATATTTTTCGGCGACCACTTCCAGTTCCGGACGAAGGCTTTCTTCGATGAACAAATCGATCAGGTCAATCTGCTCATCATGCTCGCCGGATGCCCTGGCTTCCCTTTCCGGAACATCTTCGCTTTGGGGGGCGGGATTAAAAGATTCTCGAATGATCGCCTCCCAGTCGAACTGCTCATTTTTGATCACATCCAGAAACCGGTGTGCTTCGGCAGGCATTCTCTTTTGGGCAATGGATATCAGCGAGTCAAAATATTCCTTCGGTCGGGTCAAATCATACTTGTTCCCCGCAAGATCAATCAGAGGAAGGCCTCCCGCCATTTTTCCGGGGATCAACTTGTCCTCCACTGAAAAGATCGGCTTCGTCATTTTCTTGCGGTATTCTTCACGCAGAATCAGGATATCCCCAAGGATATCCAGCAGATCCGTGTAATGCGGATTGGCGGTTTTGTATTCCTCAATCGTTTTTAAAGATTTGCGCAGGGTTGAACCCATAACTGTCCTCCATATTCCTCTTTTTCCAGCTTTATCATTTCCGGCGGCGGTTCGGTTGCAGCAACGTCATGCAAAGCTGATTTCACCTTATCCGCTTTACACGCCATCTTCAAGCAATATTTATACGCCTGTGGATTTGTCAAACATCAAAAGAAAATAAAGGTGATGACGATGAACAAAACAACCAGAATCGGGATGGAATATTTGAACATGTATCCGAAAAAGCTGGGCATTTTGACACCAGCCTCTTCCGCGATGGATTTCACCATGAAATTGGGAGCGTTGCCGATATAGGTGTTGGCGCCCATGAATACCGCTCCGGCGGAAATGGCGGCCAGGTAGGGAATTTGTTCAACAATCAGGCCGGCAACCGCCTGAGCTTCCGGAATGCCCGGATAGAACTTACCGAGCGCGCTGTTGAAAAAGGTCAAATAAGTCGGGGCGTTATCCAGAAAACTGGATAAAAGGCCCACCGCCCAGAAATATTCGGCCGGCGAATTGACCGACCGGATCATCCACGCCAGAGCTCCCTGCTCGCCCGCTTTCAGAATCGCCAGCGCCGGGATGATGGTGATGAAAATGCCGGCAAACAGATAGGCAACTTCCAAAATGGGCGCCCAGGTGAATTCATTTCCTTTGCGCACATCCCTTCCGGTAAGCCAAAGCGAAAGGATTCCCATGGCGATCAGGACTGCGTCCTTGATCAAATTTTCCACGGTCTGGTGAATGCCGAAGACGCTGATCTCGCCCAGCTTGACGGAGCCGCTGAACAAAACCGCTCCGATCACGCCGATGAGGAAAATGAAATTGCGCTTCCCCTCGATGCCGAGCGGCTCTGACTCATCTTCCGGCACGGCGGTCTTGCTTTCCTTTCGAAAATAGTAAGAATCCAGAAGAAAATACAAAATCAGAAGAATAATGCTGGCAAACGCCATTTCCGGCAGAATGTTCATGGTCCAGAAAAAAGGGACGCCGTGCAGAAACCCCAAAAACAGGGGCGGATCCCCCAGCGGCGTCAGGGAGCCGCCGATATTACTGACCAGAAAGATAAAAAACACAATGGTATGAACCTTATACACCCGCCAGGCGTTCGATCGCAGGATAGGCCGGATGAGCAGCATGGACGCGCCGGTCGTGCCGATGACCGACGCCAGAAGCGTTCCGATGATCAGAATCATGACATTGACGGCGGGGGTTCCCTTCAGCGTGCCCTTGATATAGATGCCGCCTGCAACCGTGAACAAAGACCACAGAAGCAGAATAAAGGGGATATAGTCCACGATCATAATGTGGCCGATTTCATACAAAGCGGTTTCGCGGAAAAAATAAATGAACGGAACGGCAAAGACAATCGCCCAGAAAGCGGAAACCTTGGGAAAATGGCGATGCCAGAAACGGGGCAGAACGAGGGGAACGAGCGCAATCGAAAGCAAAATACCCGCAAAGGGCAGCATCGACCACAACGGCAGAACGGCGCCGATATTGGGGGCGGCCCCGGCGGCAAGACACAGATCCGGGGAAAAAATCGACGCCGCGCACACTGAAAGCAAAATCCATCCGTTAGGTTTCAAATCGTCCTCGCATTCTCTTTAAGGATGATGGACGTAAATCGTCTGCGTCGGATAGGCGAATTCAATGCCCTCTTCGGCAAAGCGCCGGAAAATTTCCAGATTGATCGCCTCCTGAATGTCCATATAGAGGCCGAAATCCGGGTTAGCCACAAAATAAACGACCTCAAAATTCAGAGAAGAACTGCCGTATTCCTTGAAATGAATGCGGTCCAGACGGGCGTTTTCCGTTCCACTGACAATGTCGCCAACCATCTTTTTGATGAGCGTCAGCTTTTCCAGCGGAGTGGAATACACCACGCCGAAGCCGAAAACAATACGGCGCTCCTGCATGCGCTTGTAATTGCGGATGCGGCTCTTCAAAAGATCGTTGTTGGCAAAGACGAGCTGTTCGCCGCTGAGGCTGCGGATGCGCGTCGTCTTGAGTCCGATATGCTCGACCGTGCCGGACAGGGAATCCACGACAATAAAATCACCGATGACAAAGGGCTTGTCCAGAACAATGGACAAAGAGGCCAGAAGATCGCCCAGAATATTCTGAACCGCCAGCGCCACGGCGATGCCGCCGATGCCGAGCCCCGCCACCAGGCCGGTGATGTTGACGCCCAGGTTGTCCAGGATCAACAGCAGCACAATCACCCACAAAATCAGCCGCGCGACGAAGCCCAGCAGAGTCAGGGTTGTGGCGCTCCCCGCATCCCGGTCCATCCGCTTTTCAATCGCCCGGCCTAAGGCAAAGGTAACGCCGGCGCTCGCCCACAGTCCGAACTGAATGATCACAATCAGGCCGACAATCTTTTGCCATACCGCCTCGACAGACGGTTTGATGGTGATCACCTGGGACGCCACATACGCGGAAGCCACCAGCAGGATCAGAAACTTGGTCTGCCCCAGCATGCTGACCAGAAGGTCGTCAATCTGGTTGTCCGTGGCCGCCGCCAGCTTGGAAAGCCTGGCAATGGCAATGCGTTGCAGAATTTTCAGCGCGCAAAATACGCCCACCAGGACGCAGACGCCGATGATCCAGTTTTGCAGCGTATTGCCCAGATAGACTTTTTCCATGAGCCCCAGCAACTCCATCGCGCCTCCTTTCCCGTCCGGGAAGCACTTATTCCCGAATGCGCTTTTTCAGTTCCCTGATCAGGTGGTTGAGCCAGTCCCCCGCGTCGGCCACGACGGCGACGTCGGCCATCTTCATCATGGTCGCCTGGGGATTCTTGTTGATCGCCACGATAAAATCCGCTTCTCCCAGGCCGGCCGTATGCTGAATCGCTCCGCTGATGCCGAAGGAAAACAGAATTTTGGGCTTGATGTGTTTGCCCGCCTGGCCGACCAGCGATTCATGCCCGGCCCATCCGGAAAACACTACGGGGCGGGTCGCGCCGACATCTCCGCCCAGCAGCCGTGCCAACTCATCGAGCTTTTTGAAGTTTTTCTTGCTGCCCATGCCGCGGCCGCCGCAAACCATCACGGTTGCGTTTTCAATCGTATGCTCTTTTTGCGCGGCCCGTTCATATTCCACCAGGCGCACGCGGGGCGCGGGCAGATCGGCGGGCAGGGGCAGGCGCTCGACCACGGCGGTTCTCGCGTTGTCGTGGGGAATTTCCCGGAAGGTTCCTGGGCGCACCGTGGCCATTTGCGGCCGGTGATGCTCCGTGACAATTTCCGCCAGCATGTTGCCGCCGAAGGAGGGCGCCGTCTGCACCAGCACACCTTCCGGTGTAATGTCCAGGCCGACGCAATCCGCGGAAAGACCGGTCTTCAGACGTTTGGCCAGGCGCGGCGCAAATTCCCGTCCGAAATCCGTCGCGCCGATCAGGATAATGTCCGGGTCCCTTTCCCGGGCCAGCTTTTCCATCAACGCCAGATAATGCTCCGTGCTGTAGCTGGTCAGCGACGGATGGTCGATGGCCAGAATCCGGTCCGCGCCATGCGACGTGTATTCCCAAATCCATTCTTCCAGATCATGGCCGACGACCACCGCGCAGACTTCCGCGGAAATCTCGCGCGCCAGATCCACCGCCCGGGCAATCAATTGCAGCGTTACACGGTTCTGATAGTAATTGCGGTAATCGCCGAACACCCAGATGCTTTTCTGTTTTTTCATGGCCGTACGCCTCAGGTTTGCGCCTGCTTTTTCGATTCGATGGATTTTCCGATCACCGCGCTGATTTTGCGCTGATACTTATCCAGAAATTCGGCGGCGGCGTTGGCCGCTGCTCCGGTGATCAGGACATTCTTCTTCTGCGCATCGCGGACAAAAACCCTGCGCACCCGGGTGCGCGATCCGCACGCTTCCATCTGTGCGGCCGAAATGCCGAGGCCCTCCGCGTTCAGGACGGAAATCTCCGTTTCGGCAAAAGCATCGTTCAATCCGGCAAAGGACGCATAGCGCGGCTCGTAGCGTTCCATGGAAACCGTGATCAGGGCCGGACATTCCATTTCCAGCGTTTCGCGGAAATTATCCACCAGACGGCGCACGCGCAGCGTCCGCCCGGAAATCTCCAGATGTTCGGCATACGCCGCCGAAGGCATCTTCAGCTCTTCCGCCAGTTGCGGGCCCACCTGCGCCGTTTCGCTGTCGGACGTGTAGGCGCCGCACAGGACCAGGTCGCAGCCGGGAACTTCCTTCCGGATGGCCCGGGCCAGCACA
>JAAZOZ010000404.1 GCA_012797505.1 Smithella sp.
GATCGCGGAAATCATCCGTTTGAATCCCCTGAACCTCGTCAGACCGAGGTTGAAGACCAGCTCAGTCAGAACGTCCCGTCGATTTTTCGTGAAGTTCTTGTACTTGCTGTCGGGAAACATGGATCTCGCTTCCTCCTCCGCGGTTTCGATGTCCCTGTCGAGAAGCCGTTCCGCCTGATCGATGGTCAATCTCGTGAATTTTTCGTGTTTACGTATCTTGTGCCCGTAGCCGATGGTCCAGGCGCCGGCCGGGCAGAGGTATGGCTGGAGCCTCAATCCTTCATGCAGTTTTATGCGATCCCTCAATGTCAGCATGTACAGTTATCCCTCGTTGATGATGACCGCCGTCGTCCTGGCTTTGCACTCTTGGGCGTCGCACTCGATCTTGTGGCCGTGCGAGTCCGCCCGAGCCCACAGCTCCCTGATTTCTTCCTTGAAGGACTTGTTCTGGACAATGATGATCCCCTGGGCAATGCCGATCCCGATCGAGATAACCAGGAGCCAGTTTGAAGTATCCATAGGTGCACTCCCTTTCGCCGCCGTTACCGTATGTAGAGATACAAGGCGCCTTTTTTGGAATTCCCGGCGTTCGTTACGGCAATGGTCAGTTTGCTGTTGGCGACGCCCGCCATGGATGCTTCCGCCCTGTATTCCGTGTTCATCGTATCCCTGTCGGCCAACGCCCCCAGAGCGACGTCGACGCCGTCTGAATCGTTCACGGCAATGTCGTAGTTGTCTGTTGGAGCGGCGGAACCGTCTGGAACGGTTACGGCCCCGATAAGCCTGCCGTCGTAGTAGTTCGCGGTTGTTCCGCTTACCGCGCCGGTCGCATCATCCGAGACCCAGGCCGCCTTGATTTTCTTGATGGTCCCGTATGTCACTTCCGTAAATGTCATGGCGCTTCCGGCCATCGATCGATCCTCCTGTTAAGCCGCCGTCACGTATGCCCCGTCGTCGATCGGAACATACCAGAGGCTCCATTTCATCGTGCCGGCATTGGCGCCGACCCCGGTAACGAGTTCGATGGAACCGGGCCGGAGGGCCCACCGTGGGGCCGTGCTCAGGATGCAGCCCCCGTCCGTGGTAGAGGTGACGAGCGCCGTTCCCACCGCGTCGGGCAGGGTGAACATGCAGCCGACATCCACGTTGGCGATGGAGGCCGAGGCGGCACACAGCACCGTGTCGTCTCCGGTCGTGGGATTGGCGTTGATCTGGAGCGTCGTAAGAGTTGCATCCATGGTGGTCACGATCTCGCCCAGCAGGCCCAATAGGGCTACACGGCCGCCCGTGACCGTGAACAGTGCATTGGTCCCGGCGGCGATAGCCGCTGCGGAGCGGTCAACTCGGATCCCGAGGACGATGTCCGCTATTCTCGATATGGTCGATGAGTTGTAGTTCATTTTTTTTCACCCTCCTTTCAGGAAGCGCTGTTACAGGGCCTCGTTGTTCTGATACCGCGTCCCGACCAGTTCATAGGTAACCGACGCGATGCTCGACGCATGGCCGCCGGAGGTCCCCAACTGCACGTAACGGCATCCCGCGCTTAGAATGCCGGCGTCGATGTAAAACTGGACCACCTGGGAACCGGTGTGGAGGCCCGTATCAATGGTGAAGGATGCTGCGTCGGCCTGTCTCACCAGGGTCGGGTCCGTGAGGGCGTCGGATGCGTACCATATCGGGAAGGCGGCGGTGATTGCAGTTGTGCCGCTTGCCGCCGCCCCCTCGTGGACGTGCAGGACCAGGTCCGTGTCGCCGCCGCGGTAATGCAGGACAGTTATCAAGACACCTTTCGCTTTACTGAGATCACACCAGGCGGCCGTATCCGCTATGGCGTCCGCCGCCGCCGGTTCATGAGCCAATTGGATGGGATTTATTTCGGGATTCAACATGTCTTA
>JAAZOZ010000405.1 GCA_012797505.1 Smithella sp.
GGAAAATTTCCTGTTCAAGCTGTGGCCCAAAGCGGTCGGCGCGAAAATCGCCTCGCAAACCTGCCCCGACGGATGGCGCGCGGGCACCCTCTTTGTAAAAACGACCTCCTCCGTCTGGGTGCAGCAGCTTCATTTCATGAAGGAAGACATTCGAAAAAAGATCAACGATCTGGCGGGAAAAACGGTCGTGCGGGAGATTCACTTTACCGTCGGATACAGTCCCGCCCGCAAGGGCGCCGGGCGCCGGGCTGTCCCGCCAAAACTCATGCTGAAGGAGAGAGACAAAAGGATCATCGCCGAATGCACCGAAACGCTGAAAGACCGCGAACTGGCCGAAATCGTCCAACGGGTCATGCAGGCGGAAATCAGCCGCCGCAGGCTTCGGGAGGAGCGGCAAGGTCGCTGAAAAGCTTCTTCATCTCCGGCGTATAGGTTTTCTGCGCATCATAAATGTAAAGCGGCGGCTCCATTTTCAGCTCTTCACGGGAGCCGTTTCTTCCTTCCGCCAGCACAAACGCCGCGTCGGATGACGCATCGGAAAACACCAGCTTCATTCGCTTGGGCTCGATGCCCGTTCTGCGAAACAGGCTGACCAGCTCCACCAGCCGGGTCGCCGGATAAATCGTAAAGACCCTTCCTTTCGGTTTGAGCAGAACCTTCGACGCCGCCAGAAAATCCGCCAGCGATCCCTGAAGCTCGTGGCGGGCAATCGCTTTCTCCGAGAGCGGATTCATCCTGCCGGAAGACATTTTTCGATAGGGCGGATTGAAAAGGACATTGTCAAACGAATGGGAGGGAAAGGCTCTCCCGACGTCCCGGGCGTCGCCCGCAACAATCGCGACGCGCTTTTCCAAACCATTTTGCTCGACATTTCGGCAGGCCAGCTTTGCCAGCCCTTCCTGAATTTCCAGGCCTATCCAGCGGGTCAGGGGATGCCGTCTGGCCATGACCAGCGCGAGAATTCCGTTGCCGCAGCCCAGATCCAGATTGACGGACCGGGGTTTTACCGAAGCAAATCCCGCCAGCATCAGGGAATCCAGCGTAAACCGGTAGCCTCTCGCGCTCTGGCGGATTTTCAAACTTCCGTCCAGGATTTCGTCAACCGTTTCTTCATCCGTCATTTCGCCGCTCCCCACTGCGAGGCATGGAGTCTTTTCCGGGCCGGGCTGCCTGCGTCATGATCCGGTGCAAGGACCGCGGGAATCCCCCTGCCGGCTTCACGCTCCGGATTTGAAAACGCAATCCGCTTTTTCAATTTTCCGCGGTATCAATCGGTATATGCAATCTCTTCATCCTGTCAATACATAAAATCCTATACCGGCGATGCCTTTTCCGGTCATCCGGCGACCGGAGCAGGACTTCTCCTGAATTATCCAGGATTTTCTATTCCGCCAACGCGATCATTTCCCAAGATTTTCTTGACAGACCCCACGGCGTTTCCTATACTTTGCCGCGCCAAAATACGGATCAAGGATGCCTCGCCATGCCAAAACTTTCCCTGAAGCGAAAGATCATCGGTCTTGCCGTCGTGGCCGCCGTTTTGCCGGTTGTGGTCATGATGATCCTCATGGGATCTTTCAAAACCTCCGTTTCGAATCTGGCCTCGAAAGAGTTGGGCGACGTCGCCATGGCCAACATGTCCCAGATTGCCAGGGACGTGTACGGGTTGTGCGAAACCGCAAACGACCTGATGCAGAGAAAAATCAACAACGGTCTCAATGTGGCCAGAAGCATCCTCAAGCAGCAGGGGGGCATCGATGCGGCCAGGGAAAAGGTCGCCTGGGA
>JAAZOZ010000067.1 GCA_012797505.1 Smithella sp.
ACATTTCAAGTCCATCCCCGGGGATCTGGACTCCGTCCTCAAGGGAAGCGCCAATATCTGGTTTTCCGGAGAAAAAAACCTGGAAGTGAAGGTGCTGATCGACAGCAAGGCCGGCGATTATTTCAAGCGGCGGAAGATGTTTCCGACGCAGGAAATCCTGGAGGAAAGGCCGGACGGATCGCTGGTCGTCACTTTCCGGGTCGGATACTACGACGCCATCCGCCATATCCTCAAATCCTGGATCCCCAATATGATCATCCTCGAACCGGAAGAGTTTCGGTTATCCCTGATCGAGGATGTCCGGGGCTGGCTGAAACGGCAGGCGAAAGCGGTATAGTTTATTCAGGATGAGTTTGACGCCGACAAAACAACACCTGAACAACAGCCCTCGGGCGCATCGTTTCACTTTGGTGAACTCGTAAGAAGATAATGTCGCACCCTTTTCGTCATACCGACGAAGGTCGGTATCCAGTATAAAGGAACTGGTTCCCCGCCCCCCGACTTCTCGAGGGCAGGCGCCGCGGGGACGACGTCTGGACCCCGGCGCTTGTGCCCTCGCGCCACCTTTAGGTGGTCAGGTGGTTAGGGTATTCGCCGGGGTGACGGCTTGGATTACTTTTTAAGAGACCGTCAACTGTGAACGCATCCGAAAAAGCCGGGAAGCGAAATCATAAAAGCTGTTCGGGCAGAGAAAAGAAAAAAGTTGACGATTTCCCGCCGTTTAGATATGATCCGCGCGCTTTTGCACGCAGCACGCGGGATCGACAAAAGCGTTGGATCATCAACCCGTTGTTTTTATTGATTCATTTTTTGATCCTGCGCAAGCAAAGAGAGAGGTGCATAACTGCTATTTTGTCATCGCGAGGAGCGCAGCGACGCGGCGATCTCTTCAAATTTCAAATGCTAATGAGATTGCTTCACTTCCCCTTCGCTTTGCTCAGGGCTTCGGTTCACCGCAATGACTAAGAGACAGTATGCAAAGGTTTTAAAGAAGCGTTGAATAAATCATCGGCGGGTGATATGAACGCGATAGTTGAGGGCAATTAAAATAAGGGTATAAATATGACAACATTATTGACCATTATCCATGTTGTGGCCTGTATTACGCTGATTCTGATCGTTTTGCTGCAGGCGGGTAAAGGGGCCAGCATGGGCGCCGCTTTCGGCGGATCCAGCCAAACGGTTTTCGGCTCCAGCGGAGCGGGAACCTTTTTGGGGAAAATGACGGCGGCCGTCGCCATCATTTTCATGCTGACGTCGATCACGCTGACCTATACCGCTTCAAGAAAAACCTCAGGTTTAATGGACGGCGCATCCGCTCCCGTAACAAGACAAGCGGTTCCCGCAGCGCCGACACCCGCGCAGTTGCCGGCGGTTCCCGCGACTGTGCCAGGCGCGGCGAATATACCGCAAACGGCGCCCGCGGCGAAATAACGGTTCTTTTTCAGGTGAGCAAACCGGCCGCACAGGTGATTCTCCAGCCGTTTTGCGTTGGCTTTCATATCGGATGTTTCATGGTTGCCGAAGTGGTGGAATTGGTAGACACGCTATCTTGAGGGGGTAGTGGGCCACGCCCGTGCTGGTTCAAATCCAGTCTTCGGCACCATTGTAACAACAGAGGGGTGTCTGGCGCACAGGCACTACCCTCTTTCCCGATCATCACGGTCAACGAACAGGAAAGTTGAATCCGTGACCGCGAAACTGCTGAAGGTGGAAACCGGCGAAGTGCTCTGGTCCGCTGAAATTCTGAAAAAATCAAAAGCGAAAAATGACAAGTTCGTAAAAAGTCATCTTGTCCCTCTTTTGTCATGCTGAGCCTGTCGAAGCATGACGTGATATAGAGTACTTACGTTCACCCTTCGACGGGCTCAGGGTGACAGTGGTGATTTTTTACGGGTTCATCAAAAATGATGAACTCGTAAAAAGTAACTCAAGTCGTCACCCCGGCGAATACCCTGAAGGGCACAAGCGCCGGGGTCCATAACTCATTGTAATTACTGGATACCGGCCTTCGCCGGTATGACGAAAAGAGCGCGAAAAAGACTTTTTACGAGACCGTCAAAAATGTCGGAGAGAAAAAGCTTTTAAGCGTGATCGACAGAGAATCGGAAGCCGAGCCGGCATCCAAACTGCTCGACGACATCATTACGGAAATGGCGGATTTGTTCAAAGAGAAGAAGAGCCTGACGGATAAGCTGAAAATCTGGTAATAATCACCCGCGGCAAACCGAAAATCAGACAGGCCGCCCGCCGGCCTGAAGCAGCAGTTTCAGGTCATTTCCGTATCGCTGATATTTTTCGGGCGATAAAATATCCTTAATGTTATCGATATTTTGTGCTATTTCCGCAAGCTTTTCATCGGACAGGAACATGAAGACGGCGCAGTTGGCTTCTCTGGCCCGTTCAAAGCGCCAGACGTAGAGCTTTTTCAACAATTCTTTCTGTTCGCCCGCAAGCGCGTAATATCCTTTGATTTTCGAGTAGCCGCGACGGTCAAAAGCTCTTTCCTGCCAACTGGCGGAAGCGATTTTCGCGAAGGCCTCTTTTGCCGAAGCCTCGAACCCTTTTTCCCGCAGGGCGGCTTTTTGCTTTTCATAAAGCGCCGGCAGCAGCGTCACATCCTGGATCGCGTATTCCAACTGTTCCGCAGTCAGGGGACGCTGGTCCCAGCGGGAGCGCTGCATTTTTTTGTTTTTTTTCAATTCCACACCCAGAAATTCCCGGATCATTTTATCCAGCGACAGTTGCTGGAATCCCAGGATCATCCCCGCCCGGTGCGTGTCAAAAATGTTTTGAAATTCAAACCCATAATCTCTTTTGAGCAGTCGAATATCGTTGTCTGCCGCGTGGAGAACCTTCACCACGGATTTGCTTTTCAGGGGTTTGGCTAAAAATGAAAAATCCAGGTCGGCCGTTGCATCCAGAACGTAAGTTGTTTCAGGGGCATAAATCTGGATCAGGCAGAGTTTTTCCCTGAAATACCGGAAAGAATCATACTCCGTATCTATTCCCAATACCGATGCTTTTCGCAGATGTTCCGCCGCACGCCGGACGGTTTCGGGGGTGTCCACCAGTAACCAATTCGCGTTCATGGGACGCAACTTAACCGAAACGGCAATTTAATGCCATAAAAAATGATGAACTCGTAAAAAGTCATTATTCCTGTCATTCCGCGAAGCCTGCCCTCGAGAAGTCGGGGGACGGGGAACCAGTTCCTTTATACTGGATACCGGCCTTCGTCGGTATGACTAAAAGTTGTCGAAATTGACTTTTTACAAGGTCGTCAAAAATGATTGTTCAAAATGACCCGCCATCGCGCCACGGAAGGGCTTTACAAAATCA
>JAAZOZ010000406.1 GCA_012797505.1 Smithella sp.
GACAGCATGCCGCTCTGGACGACCATGGAAATGCGCCCGGCAATCAGGCCGTCCTTGTGAATGTTGGGGTGCATGAAGGTGAAAAAGAATTTCCGGGGAATGTCCACCAGACCCATGCAGTTGGGGCCCCAGAGGCGGATGCCCGCTTCGCGCGCGACGGCGAGGCAGCGCTCCTGCAGCGCGCGGCCTTCAGCGCCGGTTTCGGCAAAGCCCGCGCTTTCGATGATGACGCGCCGGATGCCCTTTCGCCCGCAGGCAGCCAGCGCCTCGGGCACGGCCGGCGCCGGGACGATGACGATGGCCAGATCCACCGGCCCCGGAATGTCTTCCACCGTCGGGAAGCAGGGCAGGGATTGGATTTCGGCGTAATTCGGGTTGACGGGATACACGCCGCCCGTGAAACCCATGCTGAGGTTGACGAGGATCTGGCTGCCCAGACTGTTTTCGCGCGGGGTTGCGCCGATGACGGCAATGGATGCGGGATCGAAAAAAGTCTTCATGAAAGATCGCTCCGAAAGAAAGTTGTGTGTGCCTGTGGCCGTCTTGATACCACATTGGGAAAATCTGTCAACAGGGGGCAAGCAGTGGAAAGTGATGAGCAATGAGTGATGAGTGAAAAAAATAACGAGAGGCAATGGAGGAAGAGCGAATGTAGTGCGGGGTGAACCCCGCTATAAGCGCGCCTAAAGGCACGCCCTACATTGTTTACCAATTACATCTTGCCCGTTTCCCATTACCCATGACCCGTTACCTCTCGCCTATAGCCCCTTCCCAAATCCCGAATTGATCTTTAAATCATAATATTGTAAACATGCTGCCATGAAAGAGAAGGATTTTCCCTCCAACGTGTATGACGGAATGGCGCTGATTGCCGATCCGATTCACTCCTACGCTTTTTTCACGGTGCCCCGGGACTCATACCCCGAGGAAAAAACGGAAAAGGACATTCTTGACTCTCCCTGGATGCAGCGGCTCCGGCGCATTTACCAGTTGCAGAGCGCCCGCTGGGTTTATCCGGCGGCGGAGCACACCCGCTTCCAGCATTCGCTGGGCACCATGCATGTTGCCGGAGAATTTGCGAGGCATCTTTATCCCAGCCTCAAAGAGGTGTGCCGGGATGCGCCGTCGATGCATTACGTCGAGGAGCTGCTCCGGCTCGCGGGTCTGCTGCACGACGTGGGGCACGGACCCTTCGGCCATTTTTTTGATGAACATTATCTTTCCGGCTGGGCGCTGACCCACGAGGACATGGGCCGGCTGATCATCGTGAAGAAGCTGGGGCCGCTCCTTGCGAAAATTTCCCGCAGTCCTTCCGGGCCTTTCGCCCGCGGGGAAAAACTCGATCCGCGGCAGGTGGCCTTCCTGATCAAAATGCCGGAAGAAGAGGCGCCCCGTCAGCCGCGCTGGCTGGTCTGGCTGCGCCAGTTGTTTTCCGGCATCTACACGGTCGATAACCTGGACTATGTTCAGCGCGACGCCTACATGACCGGCTTTTCTCTGGACATGGTCGATGTGCCGCGCCTGCGCTACTACACGTTTTTTACGAAGGACGGCCTGGCGCTTCACCAGTCCGGCATCTCGGCGCTCCGGCGCTTTCTCAACGCCCGCCTGAATCTTTACAGCAACGTGTATTTCCACCGCACGACGCGCGCGCTGGATTTGCATTTGAAGGAAATTTTTTCCGATACGCTTCATCTGATCTATCCGGAAAATCCGGCAAAGCATCTTGAGGCCTATCTGGGCTGCGACGAGTGGTCGCTGTTCAGCGAAGTGCGGAGCTGGCTTTCCGCCAAAGATGCGCGCCGCAAGAAACTGGCTCTGGAGTGGCGGAAGATTTTTGCCCGGCAGCTCAAGTGGAAAATGTCTTTTGCCGCCGAGATCTCCGTCGATTCAATTCAGCGGGGGACGGAATTCGTCGGCGCTGAAAACTATGAGGCGAAGGTCCGGGAATGCCTGCCCGCCTCGCTGCAGCATCTGGCTTTTCGCGTGGATGTGGCCACGCAGGACCCGCGGCCGCTCAATCCGATCGCTGAACCGGAC
>JAAZOZ010000407.1 GCA_012797505.1 Smithella sp.
TCGGCTTTGGTTTTAGACGCTTGAATGCTTAAGCCTAAAGAGTCACCAACATAATCGGCAATAGCCTGTACTTCGGGAATTTGATAGTTGTGCGCCAGAATGACGGCATTTCTTTCTTTTTTCAGCCGTTCTATTTCTTTAATAAATTCCATGCATTACCTCATCAATGATTCCGCCGCCGAGAACCCGGTCATGATCATAAAAAACAACAGACTGTCCGGGCGTGATCGCCTCTTGTCCCTCGGCAAAGACTACTTTTAATTTATCCTTTTCTTTTGTCACCCTGCACAACGCGCCTTTTTTCCGGTATCTGATTTTCGCGTGTACTTCTTTCGGCCAGTTTTCCGCCAGGATATTTACATCAGAAGCCACAAGCCCATTTGCCATTAAATCTTTTTTCTCTCCGACGACGATGAGGTTCCTGCCCGAATCGATGGATAATACATAAAGCGGCGTCGGATGGCTGATTCCCAGGCCTGCCCGCTGGCCGATCGTGTGAAAGATAATCCCGCGATGCCGGCCCAGCAATTTCCCATGAAGATCCACGATGGGACCCGGCTTGCATTCCCGCACCCGCTCCGAAAGGAATTCCTGAGAATTTTTCTGCGTGACAAAACAAATATCCTGGCTCTCCTGCTTTGCCGCTACGGGAAGAGAATATTCTTTCGCTAAATCCCGCACCTCCTCTTTCGTGAAACGAGCGAGAGGGAATAAGATATCGCCCAGCCTCTGATAAGGGATCGAATAGAGAAAATAGGTCTGGTCTTTTTTTTTGTCCTTGGGCCTAGCGAGAAAATAACCGTTTTCGTTTTTTCCGATGGCTGCGTAATGGCCCGTGGCCAGAAAATCAAAGGCCAGCGACAGCGCCTTGTCCAAAAGCGTGCCGAATTTCAGATGGCGGTTGCATTCAACACAGGGGTTCGGCGTTCTCCCCTTTTGATATTCGCTGATAAAGTGGGCGATGACCTTCTTTTCCAACTGGGAGGCGTAATCGAAAACGTAATGGGGAATTTGCAGCCGGTCGCAGACCCTTTTGGCGTCGTCAAGCGCGGATGCTCCGCAGCATTTTGCGCTGTCGTCTGTCGCAATGCCTAAACACATGGTTACTCCGGATACATCGTATCCTTCTTTTTTCAGCAACAACGCCGCGACGGATGAATCAACGCCGCCGCTCATGGCCACTAAAATTTTTTTATTCATCCTTGAGTTCGCTCACCGTAAAGAATTATATGGATGGACTTACTGACTTTTCCAATTTATCTTTATTCATCGTGACAAGCTGTTCCAGCGTTATCCCGCTCAATGTTTCTGATATCCTGCCGCTCAACATCGCCCAAATATCGTGACTCGCGCAGATGTTTACCCTGGAGCAGAACAGGGGATCTTTCAGACAATCGACCAGGCAGTCTCCCTCGAGAACGTCCATAATATCCTTCAGCGTTATCTGGGCCGGTTCCCTGGCCAGTGTATAGCCGCCGGATGCCCCTCTCACGGAATTGACCAGTCCGACTCCTTTCAGAGGGATGATGATGAGACTAAGGTATTTCTCCGAAATACCCTCTTCACGGGCAATCTCCTTCAGAAAAGTATTGCCTTTTCCATAATTTCTGGCCAGTGCCAGCATCAATCTCAATCCGTAGCGGGACCTAGTGGAAAGTTTCATATATTCAATACCTTATAAATTACTATAATTACTATCGTTGAACTAGTAATTATTCTTTTAAGATGTTTTTGTCAAGAATTATTTTCGTTCTGTTTGAAAACGCGGACGACGGTGACGATCTTCCAATTTCATTTTTGCTTCATTTGTAAAAAGAGCAAAGACCATGACGTTGATCGGGCGATGCGTGACTCCGCTAAACCAATCCTTTGCTCAGCGGCGCGCAATAAGGTCCTTCCGGTATTACGGCAAAAGAATATCCCTGCCTGGCCAGAGCGTCGACAGATTTTTGCAGTTCGCCGGTAATTCTCTCCAAACCGGCCTCCATGATCTTTACTCCCAGAAATGAGCTGTGGCGGGAGGCAATTCCATGGGTAAAGAAATCGAGGTTCTCCAGTCCCGTTTTCTCATAGACTCTGGCCTGCATCTGTATCTGCCACTGATCTTTTACGATGTCGGTGGAGCTTCTGATGTCTTGAA
>JAAZOZ010000408.1 GCA_012797505.1 Smithella sp.
CGCGGCGTTTGGTGGGTGGAGGTCTTGAAATGGGCGTTGCCCTTGCCTCCGATGCCGCCGCGGGCCGCGACGAAGGTCTGTCCCGCCGCGGCCAGATCTGCGAGAACCTCGCCGGTTTCAAAGTCCTTCACCAGCGTTCCGGGCGGTACGACAACTTCAAGATTCTCCGCGCTGCGGCCGGTGCGGTTGTTGCCCGAGCCGTGCCCGCCGTTTTTAGCGATTTGATGCTGACGATATTTCAAATCCAGCAGGGTGTGGTGCGTTTGGGCCGCCCGGAAGATGACGTCGCCGCCCTTGCCGCCGTCGCCGCCGTCCGGACCGCCTTTGGGGACGAACTTCTCCCTCCGGAAACTCACGCAGCCCGCGCCGCCGTGTCCGCCCCGGACGAATATCTTGGCTTCGTCAACAAATTTCACTTGTTTCTTTCCTCTTTTGAAGAAGGGAACGGTCTCGCCGCCCAGAGCGTTGTCGCGACCTTTTCCTCAAAGAAAAAAGGCGCTTAATGTCTCAAGCGCCTTTTGAACACGAGTTGGAATGACCGGTTTACGCCGCCGCATAGACGCTGACCTTTTTGCGGGTCTTGTCCAGCCTTTCATATTTGACCACGCCGTCGATGAGAGAATACAACGTGAAATCCTTGCCGATGCCGACGTTGTTGCCGGGGTGAATTTTTGTTCCGACCTGCCGCACGATAATGGAACCCGCGTGGATATTCTGGCCGCCGTACACTTTGACGCCGCGCCGCTGCGAATTGGAGTCTCTACCGTTGCGGGAGCTTCCCTGACCTTTTTTATGTGCCATGATATCCTCCGCTTATATCGAAATCTTCTTGATTTTCATGCTGGTTAATTCCTGCCGATGGCCGGTTTTTTTGCGAAATCCCTTGCGCTTTTTGTATTTGCCGATGATCAGCTTCGGGGCTTTAGTCTGGGCGACCACTTCGCCGATGACTTTGGCGCCCTCAACGAAAGGCTTGCCGATTTTCACATCGGCCTCGTCCGATACCATCAAAACTTCATTAAAAACAATTTCGGCCCCTTTTTCACCGGGCAGTTTTTCAACCGATAATACATCGCCCTCGCTGACTTTGTGCTGTTTGGCTCCTGTTTTTATGATTGCGTACATAACCTTATCCTTCGTTAGCGTTAAGGTTGAAACTTATAGACAAAATGCTCCTTTTTGTCAATAGAATTCAGCCACCCTGATGATATTTTATAAAGCAAGCCACCGGCAAGTCTAAAATATTGATATCAAGAAGAAATTCGCTTGCATTCCACTGCGGCGAAAATGTAGAATAGCTCATCAATGGCATGAAAGAATTCCGGGGTGGATCCGTGAAAAGACGTTTCCCTTGTCTTGCTTTTATTATTTTTTTTCTGGTCTGTCCGCCGCTCCCGGCAATGGCCGGCGAGGATCCGAGATCGTTTGTCGAGGGATTGCTGGTTGCCGAGGGGCTTGACCCTGTGAAAGTGCGCAGCATCATGCAAGACAACCGCATATCCGTCAGCCCGGATATCGTTCTGAAAAACCTATTCTTTTCCGAACCCAAAGGTTCCGTGCAGAAGCCTGACGTGATGGATATTGATCCCCGTCAGATTGAACGGGGCAGGGATTTTATGAAAGAAAACGCAGCTGTTTTGTCCGCCG
>JAAZOZ010000409.1 GCA_012797505.1 Smithella sp.
TCGATGAAAAGCTTTTAAACCGAAGGGGTGCGCTGACGGCGATCACCGCCTCGAAATCACGAGGTTTGAGGATGGCGGATTGCAGCGCGAGGCCGGCGCCGGTGGAAAAACCGGCCACCAGGATTTTGGTGCAGCAGGTTTTCAGCAGGGCGTGACCGCGGTCAACCGAAGACAGCCAGTCGTTGGCGTTGCGCGTCGAAAGATCTCCGGAGGATGTTCCGTGACCCGACAATCGGGGCGCGTAAACGGTCAGGCCCCTGGCGTGCAGAAATTCCGCCCACTCGCGGACTTCCGCCGGCGCCGCCATCAATCCGTGAATGAGCAGGACGCCGGTGTCGGATTCAGGTGCTATGAGCAGGAAAGGCCTCCCGACCTCGGGAGGCTTGCTCTCACCCGCCTTATAATTTTTTTCGTAATCCTGAAGAAATAATTTCAGTTCCTCCGCCAGAAGCAGATTCGTTGCAGGGCCGGGTGGTGCGGGCGGGGAAGACGCACTCATGATTAAACGCCCGGATGGGAATAGACGCCGTAGATCATGGCGTAATGAAGGATGCCGCCGATCAGGACCATGATGTGAAAGAGTTCATGGAAACTGAAAATTCCCGGAATCATCCGGGGCTTTTTGACGGCGTAAATAATGGCGCCGATCGTAAAGGAAACGCCGCCCGACACCAGGAGAATCGCCTGGGAAGAGGACATATTGGCCAGCATCTGCTTGAGGGTGAAGAGCGCCGACCATCCCATGAACAAATAGATGACGGCATACAGTTTTCGGGGCGCCCCCGGGAAAAAAATCTGTGAAATCAGTCCGACGCCCACCAGACTCCACTGAAAGGCAATCATCATCCACTTGTAGGCGCCGTCGAGACAAAAATAACAAATCGGTGTAAAGGTCCCGGCAATCATGAAAAAAATGGCCAGCCGGTCCATCTTCCTCCAGAAGGACAGCTCATTTTCTTCCTTTTTAAAGGCATGGTAGAGCGTGCTGGCGGAAAAAAGAAAAACGACGGATATTCCGTAAATCAGCGCGGTGACAAGCCCGGAGGCCGAATCGCTGGCGGCAATGGCCAGATAGACGGTTCCGATAATGGCGGCAACCGCTCCGGCAAAGTGTGAATAAAAATTAAACAGCTCCTGTGTTTTGACTTTCATAACTCTCTCCCTGAAAGAGACAACTTGCTCTTTTCGCGCAAAACTTGTTCACAAATTTCTTTAAAAAGCGAGGATAAAATATGGCGGAAGGGCGGACGGATGCGGAGGTGGAAAGCGAAAAGGACACAAAGTATATTGCAAAGACGGGTTTCCTGGGTTATGTAATCCGCCATGCACAGGATATTGAATTTCATGATGATGCTTCTGGCGGTGACAATGATCGCCGCATGTGAGAGGTCGCCGCAGGCCGGGAACGCCGGTTCCAAAGGGGACAAGCCGCCCGCCTATGGCGATATTCTGGTGCGGGGCGATATCGGGGACGCGAGCAACCTGATTCCGCTTCTGGCTTCCGATTCGGCTTCTCACGCCGTGGGCGGCATGGTTTTCAACGGTCTGGTCAAGTACGACAAGGATATGAATATTGTCGGCGATCTGGCCGAATCGTGGGAGGTGTCGCCGGATGGTCTGTCGATCACCTTCCACCTGCGCAAAGGTGTTCGGTGGCATGACGGCCGGCCCTTCACGGCCGCCGACGTGCTTTTCACCTATCAGGTGACGGTGGATCCCAAAACGCCCACCGCCTATGCCGGGGATTTTCAGAAAGTCAAAAAAGCCCGGATTCTGGACGACTATACCTTTCGTGTTACCTACGACAAGCCTTTCGCGCCCGCTTTAATCAGTTGGGCCGCAGCGATGATGCCCGCTCACCTGCTCGCGGGGAAAGACATTACCCAAAGCCCTCTTTCGCGCCACCCCATCGGCACCGGGCCCTACCGGTTCAAGGAATGGGTTCCGGGTCAGAAAATCGTTCTGGTGTCCAACGAGGATTATTTTGAGGGGCGACCCTATCTGGACGGCCGGATTACGCGGATCATTCCCGACACCGCAACCATGTTTCTGGAGCTTCGCGCGCAGAACCTCGGCATGATGGGGCTGACACCGTTGCAGTACACGCGGCAGACGGAGAACAATCTGTTCAGGGAAAATTTCAACAAATATCGCTATCTGGCTTTTGCCTACACGTATCTGGGCTATAATTTGAAAAACCCGCTTTTTACGGACAGGCGCGTGAGACAGGCCATATCCCACGCCATCAATAAAGACGAAATCATCAGCGGGGTTCTGCTGGGACTGGGCAAACCGGCGACGGGGCCCTACAAGCCGGGCACCTGGGCGTACAACGACAAAGTGAAAATCTACTCCTACGACCCGGCCAAAGCGCGCGAACTTTTGAAGCAGGCGGGGTGGGCGGACGCAAACGGCGACGGTTTGCTGGACAAGGACGGCCGGTCCTTTGCGTTTGAAATTCTGACCAATCAGGGCAATGAGACCCGCCAGAAATGCGCGGAGATTATTCAGCGGCAGCTTGCGGAAGTCGGCATTGCCGCGAAAATCCGCGTTCTGGAATGGTCGGCGTTTGTCACCCATTTCATCAACAAACGGCGCTTTGACGCGGTCATTCTGGGCTGGACCATCCCGCCGGACCCGGACGCCTACGACGTGTGGCACTCAAGCAAGACCGCGCCGGAAGAGCTCAATTTTGTTTCCTACAGCAATCCGGAAGCCGACGAGATGCTGGAGAAGGGCCGCAGCACGTTCCATCAGGACGAAAGGAAAAAATACTACGACCGTTTTCAGGAAATTCTGGCCGAGGATCAGCCTTACACTTTTCTGTATGTTCCCGACGATTTAATCATCATATCCAACCGCGTTCGCGGCATCGAGCCGGCACCCATCGGCATCGGCCACAACTTCATCCGCTGGTACGTTCCCAAAGACGAGCAGAAATACACGATGACCCGGTAGCAGGGAATGATCGCGACAAACCTTGCGGGTGGCAAGGCCGTTCTCTACAGGCAAATAAAAAAATGCTTGACAATAGAACGTACGTTCTATATAAGACGGGCCATGAAAAAAATCCGCGACATAAAATCCGTAGAACAGAGCCTGGTGTCGTTTTACCGCCATCAGAAGCGCATGCCCACGTATGCTGAAATGATGGACCTGTTTGAGGTGCGATCCAAAAGCGTTGTCTTTTACTGGATAGAAAAGCTCATTGAAAAAGGCATTCTGGAAAAAGACGCGCAGGGATTTCTCAAACTGTCCGGCGTTTCCTTCGGCATTCCTCTGGTCGGCAATGTGGCCGCCGGGATTCCCGCGTCGGCCGAAGAAAGCACCCGTGATATTCTATCCATGGACGCGTATCTGGTAACCAGGCCCGAGGCTTCTTTTTTGCTGCGGGTCACAGGGGACTCGATGATCGGCGCGGGCATCATGGAAGGCGATCTGGTCATCGTCGAGCGGGAACGGACGCCCCGAAGCGGCGACATTGTTCTGGCCGAAGTCGATGGCCGGTGGACCATGAAATATTTCCGCCGGCAGGGCGGAAAAGTTGTCCTGGAGGCCGCCAATCCGGCTTATCCTGCGATTTGTCCCAGAGAAGAACTCAAAATAGGCGGCGTGATCACCGCCTCCGTCAGAAAATATCTGATGTAACCCGGATCAGAAAACAGGGAGCAAAAAAATGCGCGCGATCACAGGGGTTTCCGCATTGTCCGGCGCCATGAACGGTCATCGGAGCGTCACGCTGCGTCGGGAATCGTTTGCGGCGGCAACACGCAAGGGAGGAAAAGAAGGCCATGACCCGAGCGTGGCAAGAATCGACCGACTGATTTCCGCGGCGGGCGCCGTGGCTTTGGCCCTGTCCGCTTTTTATTTCGCCCCGATTGTCGGATCCATTTTCCTGAAATAACGGCGTGGCGCAAAGGGGCATTGGCACAATCTTCCTGTCAGAAGCCGGTTTTGTTTTCCGATGACTTCCCCTCTCCGATTTCCAGAATCTTGTCCACGTTGAAAATTCTTTTTTCCCGTCGCTCCAGGCAGAAAGCCTCGAGGCCCAGGTAAGGATAACCCTTGTATTCCATATTTCCCATGAACAGGGGCCTCACCGTCCGGCGCGATTTTTCATCCTGACCTTTGAGGTAAAGGATTTCAATGTTTTTCTTTTCAGCAATCGCCTCTTCAATCCATTTTATTTTCTCCTCGCGGCTGAACGTTTTGGCGGCTTGAGCAACCTGGAGATTCGTAAGAAACTTGACCACGCGCCAGTCCATTAAAATATGGTTTTTTTGGAGAGGCCTCTTAAGAACAATGCCGTCGAGGGTCGTGCAGCGCGACAGCGCCACGTACATCTGCCCGTGGGCAAAGGTGCCCCGCCCCACGTCGATCACCACGTTTTCAAAGGTTTTTCCCTGGCTCTTGTGAATGGTGACCGCAAAGGCCAGGCGCACCGGATACTGCCGGAAAGATCCGACCTCCTCCGAGCGCAGCTCTTCGTTTTTCAGGAAAAACCGGTAGATTTTCCAGGTGTAGGGGGAAATGCGCGCCGTATCTCCGTTGTCCAGTTCGGCCACAATCACCTCCTCGCCGTCGTCCTCCTGCTCGAACCTTCGAATTTTGCCGATGGTGCCGTTCATCCACTGGCCCAGTGAATCGTTGTTGAGCAGCATAATCTGTGCGCCTTTTTTCAGCTTCAGATCCACCGCGGTCGGCAGATATTCCTTGCCGAAATCGCCTTCGATTCGGCCGGCGGCCCTCCAGATTTTCCCCGGCAGTTCGGCCAGCCGTTTTTCATTGATTGCGTCCGCCAGATCATTCGTGCTGGTGAGAGACAGATAAAAGGAGCCGGGAGGCGCTTCGAAGAGCGGATCGCAGCGCGCATTAAACCTGGCCAGATCGTCATCCGTTACGGAGCGGTTGCGGATGGTGTTGAGCAGCCGGACAAATTCATCGTCCTTCTGCCGATAGACTTTTTCCAGCTCGATATACTCGATGTCCAGTTGATCAAAGACTTTTGCGCTGAAAAAATAGGGCGTCGGATAATGGCTTTTGAAAATTTCGCGCTCCGCCGACGAGACAACCGGCGGCAGTTGATACAGATCGCCGATAAAAATCATCTGTACGCCGCCGAAGGGCCGTTTTTCATGAGGGCCGTTGAAACGAAGGAATTTATCGACGCAATCCAGCAGATCGGCGCGCACCATCGAAATTTCATCGATCACGATCGTGGTCAGTTTCTTGTAAAGGGTCGGTCTGTCCTTCTCCCCCTTTTTCTTTCGCTTGATCGACGCCGGCGTCACATTCGGTTTGAAATGAAAAAAGGAGTGGATCGTCTGGCCTTCCACATTGACCGCCGCCACGCCGGTCGGCGCCAGAATCACCACTTTCTTTTGGGTGGCATCGCGGAAATAGTTGAGCAGCGTTGACTTTCCCGTGCCCGCCCGCCCGGTGATCAGGATGTTTTTCTGCGTATCTTCCATGAGCGAAAATGCCCGCTGGAATTCGGAATTGAAATCGATCTTGACCGGTCTGGATGGTTGATTCATGGTGTCTTCCCGTGTGGCGCTGTTGTTTCTAAACACAATTTGTTTCGGTATTCAATCAGGATTATTTGATTTTCCCGAGCCGCTGGTGTAACACATAGTCGGCAGGCGGCCCTATCCATGAAAGAGGAGCGATCTCATGTTCTTAAAAGCGGTTTTTCCCGGAAAATACATTCAGGGCGAGGGCGTGCTCGCGCAACTGCCCGACACGATTGGCCCTTTCGGTAAAAAGGGGTTGATCCTGGCCTCTCCTTCCGCTCAAAACAAAATTCTGGTTCCATACCGGGAGAATTTAAAAACCCGCGGGATTCTCATCGAACCTTTTTCCGGAGAATGCTGCGAAAAGGAATTGAGCCGGCTGGCGGACGTCCTTCGACGCGAGCGGGTGGATGTTCTGGTCGGCATGGGCGCGGGCAAGGCCA
>JAAZOZ010000410.1 GCA_012797505.1 Smithella sp.
CATTTGCCGATGATGCTGGTCGTGCTGCGCAAGGGAACGGCGGCGGCGCACTATGTTCTGGGCGGTCCCACGGCCAACAACAACAATGCGTTTTCACTCGGCACGGCCACAACCGAAATCAACGTCATGCACGGGGAAACCGCGGCGGCGGCGAGCTATGCCAGAAGACTCGTCAAGGAAAAAGACGCGGGCAAACCGCTGCAACCGATCATCGACAAGATGAACGAGATGGTGAAGCATTACGACGATACGTCGGGACCGATGTTCTGCGCGAAGAAGGGCTTCGTCGATGAGATTGTCCGCTATCACGAGCTCAGAAATTACCTGGTGGGCTTTGCCAACTGCTGCTATCAGAATCCCCGGTCCATCTGTCCGCAGCACCAGATGATCCTCCCGCGCATCATCCGCTCGCAGATGGTAAAGGGGCTGGAAAGACCGAAATAACGAAGTCTCAAGGAGGCTAACCCGAGCACAAAAAAGGTGAGGACCGATGATTACCGTCGCCCCGGAAGCCATGCACGCCTTTACGGTTTTTTTGAGCAGGAGGAAAATCCAAAAACCAATCCGCATTCACCTTCAGTCCACCGGCTGCTGCGATGCATCGCTGGGCTTGATGGCAGATGACGCCCATGAAAACGATCTGGTCCAGAACATTCAAGGGATCACTTTTGTGATCAGCCCGGAGGTGCTTGAAATGACGGGCAACATTACGATCGACTATGTTTCACAAAAGCACAAGACCGGTTTTGTCCTGACTTCGAAACATCCCGTCAGCGAATGGAGCGGCTTCGGCGTTTGCGCCATAAAAGGTTGATCGTGCCCTCCTGATAAGCCGGGATCAGACCGGCTCGTCAAACCGGCATTTCAGCGTTAAGATGCCTTCCTCGAATGAGGTGCGGATCTGATAGGGGAGTTTTTTAAACAGCGCCAGCATGGAAAGGTTTTCCCTGAGCACCACGGCGTCCAGGCCCGTGAGGCCGTTGGCCAGAGCGGCATCCACCACTTTTTGCTGAAGCCTCACGGCGATGCCCTTCCCCTGCCAGTCCTTCGCGACGGAATAGGCCACTTCGCCCGAGCCGCTTCCTTCCAGAAAATATCCGCCGATGCCGATGATCCGGCCGTAGCCCTCTTCGCCCAGATAGGCGACGATGGAACAGTTCTTCGCGTAATCGACGATAAACATGTCTTTCATTTCATCCCAGTAAAAGTGATGCTTGCGTCCGAAGAAGCGTTTGGCCACGTCCTTCTCTTCCATTTCGTAAAAATGTTCCTGAATGAGCCGGTCGTCCACGGTTTTGACGGGACGCAGGGTGACTTTCTGGCCGGCGATCGTCAGCGCTTCTTCCAGCCAGGCCGGATACACGCCATACCGGGCTTCATACAATTTGCGTTCCTGGCCGATCAGCCCCTCGCGGCGGGCCTCTTCAAAAAGACGCTCGCGAAAATCCGGATGCGCCACACTGATCATGGCCATGGCGCGCTCCTGGACGTTTTTCCCGAACAGGTTGACGGCGCCGTATTCGGTGACCACGTACGTCACGTCCGCCGCCGGAATGGCGACGGCGCCCGCCGCCTGCTCCAGAACGATGTTGCTGGAAAGCCCGTCTTCGCTTGCGGCCGGGACAACGATAATGGACTTGCCGCCCGGCGCCATCGCTGCGCCCCGGCTGAAGTCCACCAGGCCCGCCACGTCGGCAAAATGGTTTTGCGCGGAGCCGTCGGCCGCGACCTGGCCCTTGAGATCAATCGACGTCACGCGATTGACGGCCGTCATCTTGTGGTGGCGGGCGATCATAACGGGATTGCTCACGTAGTCGCAGGGCCGGAACTCCACCGCGGGATTCCCATTCAGATACCGGTAAAGCTCCTCGCCGCCGATGGCGCCCGAAGCCACCATTTTGCCGTCGTTGAATCCTTTTTTCCGGTTGGTAATGACGCCTTTTTCCGCGAGCTTTTTCATGACGTCCAGAATCATCAGCGAGTGGATGCCCAGATTCTGCTTTTCCCCCAGGGCCTCCAGAACCAGCTCCTCGGAAAAACCGGGGCTGATGTGCAGCGTCGAGCCGTCTTCAATCAGGCTGGACAAGAGCTTGGCGATCCGGTCCGTGCAGGCGATTTTCGGCGTGGGGTAAACCGA
>JAAZOZ010000411.1 GCA_012797505.1 Smithella sp.
AACAGCGCCATTTGCATCCCGGCGCAAGGCAACCTCCGTTGTGGAAGACAAAGCTAAAGCCGTGTTTCCCAACGACTGGTCCGCAAGGAGTTGAGCTGATTCGTAATTACGGGCTACTGAATAGAGAATTGCGGCAGATGAAAGGATCAGAAAAAAAGCCAAACCAAGCCGGACGATATTTATAAAACGTGTTTGTCTCAGGTGCCCTATTTTCAAAATAGCTTTACCGTTTCAGGATAAGACGTTTTGTGTTAATAAAGTTATGGACTGCACCCCTGCGGTTAGACAGACGGGATTAGAGCAGTCGGCACGGTTTTTTGGTTTTTATAAAACAGTTCTTCAAACTCTACCGGCGGTCTGTATCCCAGCGAGGAATGCAGACGTTTATGGTTGTACACATCTTGGATAAAAAAGGGAAGCCGAATTTGCACATCGTCTAGTGTTCGATATTCCCAGAGGTAAACTTCTTCGACCTTGAGCGTTTTAAAAAAGCTTTCGGTAACAGCGTTGTCGTAAGGATTGCCTTTGCCCGACATGCTGATCAGGAAGCTGTATTGCAAGAGAACGGCAATATATTCATGAGCGGCATATTGAACGCCTCGATCCGAGTGATGAATAACGCCTTTGGGAGGCTTCCGCTGGACAATGGCCATCGTCAGGGCAGCCAGACACAGGGCCGTATCGATGTGACGTGAAATAGAGTAACCGATGGCTCTTCTGGCAAACAAATCCAGAATGACGGCCAGATAGACGAAACCGCTGCGGATGCCAATATAGGTGATGTCGGCCGTCCATACCTGATTAGGGGCTGTCACAACGAGATTTTTGATCAAATTGGGGTAAATCGGGTTGCGGTGATTGCTGTCCGTTGTTTTGATCCAACGGCGTTTGGTTTTGCGGGTGAGGCCCCACTCTCGCATAATGCGTAACACTTTCTTGTGATTGGCAGGAATCCCCCGGCGGTGAAGTTCGCGGGTCACACGGCGGTACCCATAGCCGGGAAATTCTTCAATAATGGCTTCGATTAAAGCAATCAGTTCTGCATCATCGACGGCCTTGTTCTTTGATTGATAATAATAAGTGCTGCGGGACAGGTTCATGAGTTTGCACCTCCTTTTCGTGCTTTGGAGGAGGTGACGGTGTTCAATAATGAATTGTCGCTTTTCTTTGGCAGTGTTAAAAGGCCCCTCTGAACGGCTTTTTTTAAAAAATCATTCTCCAGGGTTAATTTGCCGACTAGTTGTTCCAATTGTCGAACACGGTCTTCAAGAGCGGCTTCCTTGGTGGGTTCATTGTTAAACCGCCCTTTGGCATATTGCTCTTTCCAATGATAAAGAAGGCCGGAAGATATCTCATAACGGCGGATCAGTTGCGCTGGCGTACTCATTCCGCTCAGTAGTTCTTCAATGATCTGGCGCTTGAGTTCAACAGCAAATACTCTGCGGTGTTTCATGGCAAGTTCCTTTCTCCCTCCATGAGGGATGATGGCTCCTGCCAACTACTCTAACATATTTTGTCCAATCCGGGGGGTGCAGTCCACGA
>JAAZOZ010000412.1 GCA_012797505.1 Smithella sp.
ATTTATCTCGGTGCCAGAGTTGGGAGGCTTTATGAAAACGGGTAAAAAAAACGAATTTGTTCCGGCAAAACCGCACGCACAGGTTACAACCGGCGAAGTCATTCGTATGCTTCGTGAATTAAAAGGCTGGACCCAGTCGGAACTTTCTGAACGTTGCGGAATCAGTGCGACAAATCTAAGTCTTTTAGAAAATGATAAGGTTGAAATAGGAAAGAGACGTGTAGAACAGTTGGCAAAAGCCTTCGACGTTCACCCGGCGATTATCATGTTTCCGGAATACGAAGGCAAAGAAATTCAAAAGGCCGCGTAGCGAATTCAGTGAACCTGAAAATATGAGTACAACACGGAAAATTCAAACCCCTCTGACGGAAGACGTCATTGCCTCGCTGCACGCGGGGGATATGGTTTTGTTGAGCGGAGAGGTTTATACGGCCCGCGACGCGGCGCACCGTCGTTTATGCGAGGCGCTTTCTCAGGGCCTTCCCCTGCCGATCGATCTTGCGACATCAACGATATTCTACGCCGCCCCATCGCCCACGCCTCCCCGAAGGGTGATCGGTTCCATCGGCCCGACAACCAGTTACCGGATGGATGCCTTTACGCCGGCACTCATTGAGCATGGCTTGAGAGCCATGATCGGCAAGGGCAGCCGCTCCGCGCAAGTCATCGAATCGATCAAAAAAAATAAGGCGGTTTATTTCGGCGCGATCGGCGGCATTGCGGCCCTGACCGCGGGGCGCGTCACAAAAATAGACCTGGTCGCTTACGAAGACCTGGGGCCGGAAGCGATTCGAAAACTTTCGATTCTTGACCTGCCTCTGGTGGTGATCAACGATTCCCGGGGCAATGATTTGTACCTGTCCGAACGGGAAAAGTGGCGTACGCTTTCGTAATCCATACGCTTTTGCAGAGTCGAGAAAAGATATTGACTCAAAAACCCTTCTATATTAAGGGAAACGGTCATTTTATATTTAAGGAGAGTGGGATCGATGATTGAAGTCAGATGGCATGGCCGGGGCGGTCAGGGAGCGGTGACCTCTGTGGAATTGTTGGCGGTATCGGCAATCGCCGCCGGAAAATATGCGCAGGGCTTTCCCAGTTTCGGCCCGGAAAGAAGAGGGGCGCCCGTCGCCGCGTTCACACGCATTGACGACAAGAAAATTAACGTGCGGTCGGGCATTTATGAGCCCGATGTCGTGCTGGTGCTCGATTCCAGTCTGATCGGTCTGGTGCCCGTCACGGATGGATTGAAGCCGGACGGAAAATTGATCGTAAACACTCCGAAAACGCCCGAAGAGATTCGCAGGGAATTGAACTTCCAGGGCACGGTTGCCACGGTGGACGGCACCGGGATCGCCCGCAAGGAAATGGGTGTGCCGATTGCCAACACCACCATGATCGGCGCGCTGTTGAAAGTGATCGGCGTCATGGAACTCGACGCGATGAAAGACGCCATTGACCGCCGGTTCGGCAGGATCGCCCAGAAGAATCTCAACGCGATGAAGCGGGCCTACGACGAAATCAAAATTCTGAATTAAGAGGTACGTATGACATTAAAGACATGGCGGGAACTTCCCATCGGCTGTGTGGTGTCCGAACCGGGCAGCGCAAGCGAATACCATACGGGAAGCTGGCGGTCGCAGCGGCCGATCTGGAACGACACAAAATGCATCAAGTGCGGCATCTGCTACGTGTTTTGTCCGGAAGGCTGCGTTCAGCAGACGGAAGAAGGTTTTTTCAAGGCGAACATGGATTATTGCAAGGGCTGCGGCATCTGCGCGCACGAATGCTGGCCCCGCGCGATCAAGATGGTCGAGGAGGGATAACATGGGCAAACGCATTGGAATGGAAGTGGCAGTTGCCGTTGCGGAAGCCGTGGGGCTGTGCAACATCGACATGGCGGCCGTTTATCCCATTACCCCCCAGTCGCACATTGCGGAACATCTTTCGGATCTCGTTGCCGACGGCCATATTGACTGCGAATTCGTGACGGTGGAATCCGAACATTCGGCCATGAGCGCGGTGATCGGCGCGTCCGGCGCCGGCGCCCGTTCCTATACGGCGACGAGTTCCCAGGGGTTGATGCTGATGCACGAACTGCTCCCCATTGCTTCGGCGATGCGGCTGCCGATTGTGATGGGCATTGCCAACCGCGCGGTCTCCGGTCCGCTCAATATTTTGAACGATCATTCCGACATCATGCCGCAGCGCGACGCCGGCTGGATTGCCCTTTTTGTGGAAAACGCCCAGGAAGCGGTGGACCTGTCCATCGCGGCGTTCAAAATCGCCGAACACAAGGACGTCATGCTGCCGGTTTCCGTCAATATCGACGGGTTCCAGCTCACCCACATGGTCGAGCCTTTCGAGATGCCCACGCAGGAAGAAGTGAATGAGTTTCTGCCGCCGTTTGTTCCGCATGCGACGCTGCATCCGTCCAAACCGGTGACGATGGGCGCTTTTGCCATGTCGGACTATTTCACGGAAATCATGAAGGCCAAGGACGAAGCCGTCAAAGCCTCCAAAAAAGTGATTCAGCAGGTCTTTGATGAATGGGGCGAAAAGTTCGGCCGCCCGTATAAACTGGTGGAAACCTACAAGGCCGACGACGCGGACGTGATGATGCTGACGATGGGCTCCATGGGAGAAACCGCGCAGATGGCGATTGACGAACTGCGCGCCAAAGGCGTCAAGGCCGGTCTGGTCAAGCTTCGGCTCTGGCGGCCCTTCCCGTTTGAAGAGCTCAAGGCCGTCATTGGAAACGCAAAGAAACTGATCGTCACCGACCGCGCCTGCTCCTTCGGCGGCCCCGGCGGTCCCGTCTTTTCGGAAATCAAGTCGGCCCTGTATGCCGAAGCCAGACGTCCGCTGATCTACAACTACATCATCGGCCTGGGCGGACGCGACGTGCAGGTGAAGGAATTTGTCGGCATGTTCGAAAACGTTCTCGCGGACACCGCCAACAAGGCGGCGGACACCTATGAATTTTGGGGGGTGAGAGAATGATGAATATCGTAGAAAATTTTGATTTATTTGCCCCGCGTCTGATCAATAAACAGGAATTGATATCGTCGGGCCACCGCGCCTGTTCCGGCTGCGCTGAAGTGCTGGCCGTGCGGCTGATGTGCAAAGCCCTTGGAGAAAACACCGTGATCGCGTCCGCAACCGGCTGCATGGAAATCATCTCGAGTATGTTTCCGACCACGGCGTGGCAGGTGCCCTGGATTCACGTGGCTTTTGAAAACGCGGCGGCCGTGGCATCCGGCGTCGAAGCGGGTCTGAAGGCCCTGCGCAAAAAAGGGAAGATTGATGATCGTTATGTGAAAGTGGTCGGCATGGCCGGCGACGGCGGCACGATGGACATCGGCTTCCAGGCCCTTTCCGGCGCGATGGAACGCGGACACGACATGATCTACGTCTGCTTCGACAACGAGGCGTACATGAACACGGGCATTCAGCGCTCCAGCGGCACGCCGATGGGCGCCTCCACCACCACCGCTCCGGCCGGGAAAGTAAGCATCGGCCAGAAAACCTGGAAAAAGAACATGCCGGAAATTATGGTTGCGCACGGCATCCCGTATGTCGCCACCGCCTGCCCCAGTTATCCGCTGGATTTTATCCGGAAGGTGGAAAAGGCCAAAAGCATTCAAGGCCCTTCCTATATTCACTGCTTCTCCATGTGCCCGACCGGTTGGCGCAGTCCTTCCCATACGGCCGTATCCATGGGGCGTCTGGCCGTGGAAACGGGCGTCTTCCCCCTGTACGAAGTCGAGAACGGCCATTACCGGCTGTCTCCGGACATGCCCAAAAAACTCAAACCGGTAAAGAGTTACTTCAAGCCTCAGGGACGTTTCCGCCACCTGACACCGGATCAGATCGAAATGATTCAGGAGAAAGTAACGGTTGAGTTTGGAAAGCTCGTGGAAAAAGCAAAATTTCTCAAAACCGGCAATGAATAAAAGAGAAATTGAAAAGAATACCGAGGTGAAAGAAGAATGACGAAACCGATAAGTGTTGCAGCAAAAACCAGGCAGATTGTCAAAAAACACGGAGGCGGCAAAAGCGGAATGATCGCCGTGTTGCAGGATATTCAGGAAGCCTTCAATTACCTTCCGAAGGAAGCGTTGAAGACGGCGGCCAAAGCGATGAACGTGCCTTTCAGCCGGGTTTATGAAGCGGCGACGTTTTACACCGCGTTCAGTCTGAAACCGCGCGGGAAGCATATCGTCAAAATCTGCAAGGGAACCGCCTGCCACGTCCGCGGCGCAGCCATCCTTCAGGACCGGTTCGAAACTACGCTGGGCATCAAGCCGGGGCAAACGACGGCGGACGGAAAATTTTCATTGGAAACCGTAAACTGCGTCGGCGCCTGCGCGCTGGGACCGGTGGTGGTCATCAATGCCGATTATCACGGGCAGGTCACCATCAACAAAGTGGATAAAATCATCAAAAAGATCAATGAAGAGGGGGCGCAGTCATGAACGAAAATCCGGATACTCAAGCCCGCCAGATCATGGATAATTTGACCCTGTATTACGGTCCGAAGAAAAAGTTTGTTGCGATCTGCGCCGGCACCGGCTGTCGCGCATCCGGCAGCCTCAAGGTGAAAGAAGCGCTGGAAGCCGAATTGAAAAAGCAAAATTTAAGCGACGTGGACGTGCTGGCCACCGGATGCCTGGGATTCTGCGAAAAAGGCCCCATGATGGTCATCCATCCCGACAAATATTTTTATCAACACGTGAAAGTCGAAGACGTTCCGGAAATCATCTCCAAAACCGTCGCCAAAGGCGAAGTGATCAGCCGCCTGCTGTACCGCCATCCGGAAACCCAAAAAACACTTTTCCGCGAGGAAGACCTGCCCTTTTACAAAAAGCAGCACCGGGTGGTTTTCGGCCAGAACGGCATGATCGATCCGGCGCGCATTGAAGATTATTTTGCCATCAACGGCTATCAGGCGCTGGGTAAAGTGCTTTCCGAAATGACGCCCGAAGCCGTTATCGGCGAAGTGAAAAAAGCCGGCCTCCGGGGCCGCGGCGGCGGAGGATTTCACGCGGCCGTCAAGTGGGAAGGCGTGCGCAGGGCGCATGGCGATCCCAAGTATGTCATCGCCAACGGCGATGAAGGCGATCCCGGCGCCTACATGGACCGCAGCCTCATGGAAGGCAATCCCCACAGTGTGATCGAAGGCATGATCATCGGCGCTTACGCGGTCGGCTCGAACCAGGGCTACATCTACGTCCGGAACGAATATCCGCTCGCCGTAACGCATCTGACCAAGGCGATTGCGGACGCAAGGGAAATGGGCCTTTTGGGAAAAAATATTCTGGGCACGGATTTCTCCTTTGATATTCAAATCACCAAGGGAGCGGGCGCGTTCGTCTGCGGCGAATCCTCCGCCCTGTTTGCCTCCGTTGAAGGCCGCGCCGGCGAGCCGCGCGCCAAGTATGTCCACGCGGTGGAAAAGGGCCTGTACGACAAGCCCACCGTTCTCAACAACGTGGAAACCTGGGCCAACGTTCCGCTGATCATCAACAAAGGGGCGGATTGGTACAACACCATTGGAACCGAAGGCTCGAAGGGAACGAAAATCTTCTCGCTGGTCGGCAAGATCAACAATACGGGGCTGATCGAAGTTCCGATGGGCACGACGCTCTATGAAATCATCTACGACATGGGCGGCGGCATTCCCAACGGCAAAAAGTTCAAAGCCGTCCAGACCGGCGGCCCCTCCGGCGGCTGCATTCCGGAGAGCCTGCTGGATATCCCCGTGGATTTCGACAAGCTCTACGAAGTCGGGTCGATGATGGGCTCCGGCGGTATGATCGTCATGGACGAAACATCCTGTATGGTGGACGTAGCCCGGTACTTCCTGGAATTCCTCAAAGAAGAATCCTGCGGCAAGTGTGTGCCCTGCCGCGAAGGCGTTCGCCGGATGAGCGACATTCTGGAAGACATCTGCGCGGGAAGAGGCAGGGAAGGAGACGTGGAGATCCTGGAGGCCATGGGAAAGGCGATTGCCGACGGCTCGCTGTGCGCTTTAGGCGGTTCGGCCCCCAACCCGGTTTTGAGCACGATCCGGTATTTCCGGGAAGAATATGACGCGCACATCCGGGATCACCGCTGTCCGGCGGGGGTCTGCAAGGCGCTCATCAGCTACAGCATCGACGCGGAAAAATGCACAGGCTGCGGCGTCTGCGTCAAAGTCTGCGCCACGAAGGCGATTTCCGGCGAAAAGAAGAAAGCGCATGTCATTGACAAAGAACAATGCACCCGTTGCGGCGCCTGTATCCAGAGCTGCAAATTTGATGCAATTCATGTGAAGTAAAGGTGGAGTAAGCCATGGTAAATATGATGATAGACGGAAAAAACGTATCGGCGCCCAAAGGCACGATGCTTCTGGAATCCATTCGCGGCGCGGGCATTGCCGTTCCCACCCTCTGCGCGCATGAAGCGATCTCCCGGTCCGGAGCGTGCCGCCTTTGCGTGGTGGAAATCAAGAAGGGAAACCGGACCCGGATCGTCACTTCCTGCCTCTACGGCGTGGAAGAAGGTCTGATCGTGGACACCAAAAGCGAGCGGGTCCTCAACGTCCGCCGGCTGGTCATGGAATTGCTTCTGTCGCGCTGTCCGGAATCCGACGTTCTGCAAAAGATGGCCCGGGACATGGGCGTGGCGCCGCAGCCCCGGTACGCCGTCGATACGGACAAGGGCAAGTGCATTTTATGCCGCTCCTGCGTGCGCGTCTGCGAAGAAGTGGTCGGCGTAAGCGCCATCGGCTTATTCTCCCGGGGGTCTTACAAAGAGGTCGGCACACCGTACAACGAAAAATCGGAAGTCTGCATCGGCTGCGGCGCGTGTGCCTATGTCTGCCCCACCGGGCATATCGAAATGATCTCGACCGGCGACCGCCGCAAGATATGGGGACGCACCTTTAAAATGCAGGCCTGCCCCAAGTGCGGCAAATTCTTCGCTCCCGTGGACCAGTTGAAGTTCATCAGCAAGAAAACCGGCACGTCCATGGAAGAGCTGTCCGTCTGTACGGAATGCCGTTGAACCGTTCAGCATTCCCCCTGAAAAATGAGCCCGGTCCTGAAATTTTCAGACCGGGCTTTTTTAAGGAAAACCTGCTTTGATGAAAGCATCCCCCAACAGTTTCGGCATTCACCGGGAGGAAAGGGACCCATGAAGAATTCGAGCCGCTGGATGATCCGGCTTTTGACACGGCTGCGTGACGCTCGCCTCGTCTGGGATGTCATGGGATCCCTTTACAACATGAGGATATACCCTCTGATTGACGGACTCTACCAATCCATCGCGGAAGAGCTGACCCTGCAAAAGCAAGCGCAGATCCTCGAGGCGGGCGCGGGCCGGGGGTACCTGTCGCTTCTGCTCGCTGATCGCAATCCGGACGCCCGGTTTACGGGGATCGATTACTCCCGGATGCAGGTTCGCAGGGCCGAGCGCTACCGCCGGGAGAAAAAAATCTCCAACTGTTCTTTCCGGCAGAACAATGTTTTGAATCTGCCGTTTGAGGAAGCGGCCTTTGACGCGGCGGTCAGCGTGGGATCGATCAAGCACTGGTCCGATCCCCACCGGGGACTGACCGAGCTGCTGCGGGTGATCAAACCGGGCGGCTGCCTGATGATCGCGGAAACGGACCGGGAGACGCCGGACGACGAACTCCGGCAATTCGTCAAACGCTTTTCCATTCCTTTTGTGCCGGAGGGTCTTCTTTTCTGGGGACTGCGCCACGTCGTCTTCGGACAGAGCCTGTCGGAAGATCAACTGGCGGACGAGGCGGGCCGGGCCGGATTTCATTCAGTCGAACGCAGGCCCGTGAACACCTGTCCCTATGTCATGGTAAAAGCTTGGAAATGAAACGTCGTCGGCAAAAGCGCGCAAACGGCGGCAGGGCAGGAAGCCTTTGATCGCCTAGGGATTTTGTCCCTGATCCTTCAGGAAATTCTGCACTTCTTTCATAAAGGAAAAGGACAGAATTTTCCCGTCCGGGGTGCGGATATTCACGGTTTCGGTGTTCATGCTGACAATTTGCCCTTCGACAGTTCTGCCGTCATAAAGA
>JAAZOZ010000413.1 GCA_012797505.1 Smithella sp.
GGCGGTGCTTCGACGGGCATCTTGAAACGGGAGAAACCTTTGTCGGCGTCTTTCACGCCCGGAGTTTCACATCGGGCAAACCGGTCGTAACCTTTTCCCTCTACCAGATCAGTTAAGGAGAGACACATGGCAAAGCATCAATATCCTCTCGAACCCCTTTTCGGGAAAATCATTAGCCCCTTTGAGCGGTTTCTCCAACAAGTCACGGCCGGCGGGATTATACTCATGGGCATGACGCTGCTGACATTAATTATAGCCAGTTCGCCATGGGGTGACGCTTATCGACATTTGTGGGAGACGCCCGTTCGCGTCGGGATCGGTAGGGAGAACATGGAAATGTCCCTTCACGCCTGGGTGAATGAAGGGCTCATGGCCCTGTTTTTTTTGCTGGTTGGCCTCGAACTAAAACGTGAAATATTGGTGGGAGAGCTTTCCTCTCTGCGTAATACCGCTCTTCCGGTGGCGGGGGCAATTGGAGGCATGCTTGCTCCGGCGATCATTTATTATCTATTTAATCCATCCGGTGATGCTTTGGCAGGTTGGGGGATTCCGATGGCCACGGATATTGCCTTTGCCGTGGGCATCCTTGTTCTTCTGGCCTGGCGCATCCCCAAAAACCTCATCATCTTTTTGACGGCTCTGGCCATTGCTGACGATCTGGGGGCTGTGTTAGTCATAGCAATCTTTTATACAAAGAACATCGATATGATGTCTCTTGGAGCTGCCATTGGCCTGCTGGGTATCCTGGTTCTCTGCAACCGGGGAGGTATCCGTTATCCTTTGCCCTATGCTATCCTGGGGATTCTCCTGTGGATGGCTCTCCTTAAATCGGGGATACACGCCACTTTGTCCGGTGTGTTGCTGGCCTTCACGATTCCCGCACACCCATTTTATACACCCCGCGAGTTTGACGAGCATCTTAATAAAATAAAAAATGACTTCCGAGGGGAGATCCTTACGTCTGAGGAAGTTGATACAGAACTTGACGTTACCCGAACATATGCCATTGCAGAGAGCATTGAAAAGGCATCATCTGCTGTTCAGTCACCACAACAACGGATGGAGCATCATCTTTCTCCCTGGGTTACATTCGGGGTTATCCCGCTATTCGCTATGGCCAACGCTGGACTGGATCTGCTTGCAATGCCTTTCCGGGATGTTATCGTTCAACCTGTAACACTGGGGGTCATGTTGGGTTTGATTTTTGGAAAGTTTGTCGGAATATCCGGCTTCGCTTGGCTGGCCGTAAGACTTGGTTTGGCAAGACTCCCCGACGGTGTCCAATGGCGTCATATCCTAGGCGCAGCCTGGCTTTGTGGAATTGGCTTTACGATGTCCCTCTTTATAGCGCAATTAGCTTTTACTACTAGCCCCAGGCTGTTTGAAGAAGCGAGACTTGGAATTATTATGTCATCCGTGATTGCTGCAATTGTAGGGCTTACCTGGCTCTATCTTAGTGCCCGAAAAGTGCCCAGTTAGCGAAAATGTTACCACTAGGAGTAACATCCATGATTGATGCTAACTTACAAGTCGTAATCTTCAATAATATCTATTTCGCACTGCTCACACTTTGGTGGGTGAAACGAGTGGTCAATAAACCAATTGTTGCCAGAAGTGCGCATCAGCCGGATGACCCGGTTTTCATTCTATGGAAGTCGCTTTTCCGGGAACGGCGGCTTTGATGAGCGCAGAAAACCGATTTCGCGGGCGTAGGAAAACTGACGCCGCCAGGGAATGCGGGGATGGGCCTTTTCCAAAAGAGCCGGTCCCGTCATCTTCATGGAGGCTTCGTCCACCTGCACGGGATGACAGCCGCCGATAAAGCCGAGATCCGGGCAAAGCAGGGGATTGCTGCCCGGCAGGCAATCGCATTCCGCGACGATGTTGATGAGCGCGTTGATGACGATGGTTTTGCCCTTGATCTTTCTCCAGACGGCCGCCGCCGTCTCCACGAGCTTTTCCTGAAAATCCGTCATGTCCGAATTCCAGAAAATTTGCAGCGCCAGCTCCGGGCACAGAGCGATGCACTGGGCGCACCCGACGCACAAGGCGAGATCATAGACGGGATAGTCGGGCTTTGCGATGCGGGCCGCCCCGGTTGGGCAGACTGTGGCGCAGGGCCCGCAGCGGCTGCATTTTTTCCGCTGAAGAACGGGATGGTAATCGGCATGCATCCGCTGTTTCTGGGCGCGGGAAGCAAATCCCATGGAGATATTTTTGATGGCGCCGCCAAACAGAGAAACCATGTGCCCCTTGAAATGGGAAAAAATCACGAAGCCTTTTGCCTGCTCGAAGACGGATCCGACCTGAACGGTTTTAAAGTGTCGGTATCCGGCGGGAAGAGAGACGACATTTCTTCCATCCGGGCCGTCGGCAATGATGACCGGACATCCGAGAAAGTCCGGCGTGTAGCCGTGATCGGCGGCGGTTTTCAGGGAATCCGCGGCGGTGCGCCTCCCGCCGGAGTAAAGGACGGTGGTGTCGAAAATAAACGGTTCGATTTTTCCTGCGCGGAGCCAGGCGACGATTTCCCTTGCGTAGTCGGGAGGCAGGTAGCCTTTGTTGCCCCGCTCGCCCCAGTGAAGCTTGATTCCGACGCGATCGCCTGCTTCGAACGGCGACTGGAACCGGGCCAGCAGTTTCCGCAGAGAAGCGACATAAGGTTTTCTTCCACCGGCCACAGCTTCAAAAAAGATTTTCGGCATGATCAGGGTCTCTGTCCTCCACCGGTGATGCCAGTGCGAAACAGCGGACGGGATTGCCCGCTAGGTGAGGAATCGCCCGGCATAGCCGGGATCGAAATTGGTGATGACGACCCGGCGCGTTTCGTCGATCAGCTTGTCAACCGACTCCAGGGTGTAGGCGCCGGCATCGATGGGTTCACCCACAACCACCTGAACCTTTCCCGGCCGGACGACAAGGCTGCCCTTTGGGAGAATACGCCGGCTGCCGTTGACGGTCACCGGCAGAATGGGAATGTTTCGCCGCACGGCGGTGACAAATCCTCCCTTTTTGAATTCATGAATCTGCCCGTCGGGTGACCGCGTTCCTTCGGCAAACACCATGATACTCACGCCCGGGGGCAGGCGGTCGATGCCGCGGTTGATGCTTTCGATCGCCCGGGCTGTGTTGGAGCGGTCGATGAAAATGTTGCGCGACGCGTAAAGCCCGTATCCGAAAAGCGGCACCTTGAGAATTTCTTTTTTGATGAACCACCGGTACTGAATGCCCAGCGTGGTGACCAAAGCAAGGATGTCGTAAAGCGACTGATGATTGGAAATGATGATGTAGGAGGTGGCGGGCCGGATTCTTTCCCGGTTTTTGATTTCCGCGCGGACAAAAGAAACGGCCAGCATGGTCCAGGCCCAGATCTTCGAAAGAGAAAAAGCGAGATTGCCGGTTCGGCTCAAAAGTCCCGCGGCAATGATGGGGACCGCCAGGACGAGCGTGGCGATGATTGCCCACAGATAAAGCCACAAAACACGGATGATGTTGAAAAGGGAGCGCATCGGGTCAATCCTCATTCTGATTTCGGATGTGCGGCCGCCGTTTTGATTGATTTCTGATCCTTTTGTGTGCGGATTTTAGAAAACGCGCCCCGGGATGTCAAGAAAATCCTTAAACCGGAAACAAGAGGCGCGAAACGGTCATGAAAAGGGCTGAACTCCGGCTGAACCTGTGCTATAGGATCCCGGCACAGGAAAATTAGCCTCAAGGAAAGGGAAAATTTATGGAACTCAAAGACATTAAAAAAGTGCTGATTCTGGGCGCGGGCGCCATGGGCCAGCAGATCGGCTTCGTATGCGCCATGCACGGCTACCGCGTGACCTACTATGACATCTCGGACGAGGTTTTGAAGACATCCATGAAGCGCGTGGAAAAACTCGGCTCCGCCTTTTTTGTTCCCGTGGGCAGGATCACGACGGAAGAGCTCAAGGAAATCATGAGCCGCATATCGGCGACATCCGACCCGGCTCAAGCGGCATGCGACGCGGACCTGATCAGCGAATCCGTGCCCGAAGACCCGCAGATCAAGGCGTCGGTCTTCGCCCAATTCAACAAACTGTGCCCGGAGCGGACGATCTTTACCACCAACACGTCGCTCCTCATGCCCTCGAAATTCGCCGCGGAAACCGGCCGGCCGGAAAAATTTCTCGCCCTGCATTTTCACGATCTGAGAGCCAACAACGTGGCGGACGTCATGCCGCATCCGGGAACGGATCCGGCGGTGACGGAGCTGGTGCGACAGTTTGCCGTGAGCATCGGCCAGGTTGCCATCATGCTCCGCAAGGAGAGCAACGGCTACGTGTTCAAC
>JAAZOZ010000414.1 GCA_012797505.1 Smithella sp.
AAAACCATCGGCAGTTCCATCAAGGACTACAACAGGCAGCGCGAGGTATCCGGCAAGGAATATCGAATCTTATTGTTAAGCTCGGCAGATGGGCTGGGTGGCAGAATGACAAGTTTGTTTTCCAGGAATCTGTCAAAACTTAAAGGCTTAAACAGCAAGCTAAACGTAAGAACTGCAACAAGTTCTACGTATGAAGTGGTTTTAACATACAAAGGCGATGTTCCTTTTAACGACGCAGTGACTGAGGTTCTCGACAGTATGCCCGCTATGAGCCAGGCTGATTTTGAAGTAGCAGGCACAACCGTTACCATCTGTCTGGAGGGCAAAAACCGTTGTAAATAGTCACAAATATACAACTTGCTTTTTTTGCTGACCGGCAAATTAAAACCAGGTTCGCATGTGAGAATCAACCTTGAGAGGTATTATGAAACGCTTAATTTTTATAGTTATTTTGCTGTCTATTTGTCTGCTGCCCACCGTGCCGGAAGCCGCGCCAAAAGTTTATCCTGTAAAAAGAGTCTTCGGCTTTCGTCAAAGTACTCTGGCAAATGCGCCGGCCTTTCAAAAATGGGTTGCGTCCCGGAGCGCCGCGGGAGAAATGCGTGAAGCCCGCAGCATTCTCTCCAAAGAATTTGAAGCGCAGTTCAAAAAAACTTTTGGTTCTCTGTCCGCGGACAACATCACGGATGTAAATAAACACGAAGTGCTTGTTGCTTCTTTGCACCTTTTGCGGGCATCGGAATACACTGTGCCCAAAATTGGATTTTCCGAGGTTTCCATGCCCATCACCTTGAGCATTATCATCACCAATCCGGCCACGGGAGAAGCTCTGTATTCGTTTACCAAAACAGCTTACGCGACCACGCGGGTTGTAAAAACAAACGGCGGCAATAAGGAAGTCCTATCGCAGGAATTACCATCTCAAAATGCCGGCAGCCAGGAGCAGTTGCTCGCGGCGGAAAGGAATGCACAGGAGGCAGAGGAAGATAGAGAGATGTTTGTTAATGCCCGTCCCAGCGACCAGGAACAGGCCCAGATGATTGCCAACTCTGGGGCTAACTATCAGGCCCTGGTTGCGTCTCTCCTCGAAGAAGCAAAAGCCGGCTACAATCCGTCAAACATCGAAATCAAAATAGCGGATATCTGGAAGGGTTTTTATATTCTGGACAAAGGCAGCAAGTTCGGAATCGTTAAAGGCGATAACATAACAGACGCTTCCGGGAATGAACTGACGGTAGTCCATGCGGCGGAAAATTACGCCGTCGCCCAGAGTCTCTTGGGTAAAGTTGACAGGGACAGAAAGTTTTTTAAATACAGCACGGGGAGCGCCGCCGGGCAGTTTAATAAACCACGGGTCTTAACCATGCATGAGGGATGGAGAGATCCGATTTTAAGAGAAATATCCTATATTTTTGATTCCCAGGTACCCAAAGAATCTGCCTTTACACTTCTTCCGGTAAACGAACATTTTACCAGACTGCTTCATTGCGTTGCCCAGGACACATATGCCGGAAAGTATGAAACTACCAACCAGCGGGCCATGCCGAATTATCTGATAAAATTTAGCGCAACCAAACCGCGATTTTACACCATCAGTGAAGAGGGAAAATTCAGTCAGCACATCTATGAGCAAAGCGTGGTGGGCGAGCTTCTGGACAGGCAGGGTCGGGTTTTGTTTTCTGCCGTGGGGACAGACCGGATTGAAGATGAAAATGTAGCCGGTATGGTTTTTGCCGTAAAGGATCGGCTGGAAATCCTGCTAAAAAATGCCACGGTACAACTGGCAAAGCAGTTCTCAAACGCCATCAAGTTTTCGCGTTTTGAGTTGCCGGTGACCGGCATTGACGGCAAGGTTATTGAAATAAAAGATAAATCAATGGATTTGCGCATCGGAAAGGATGTTGTCATTTATCGCAATATCGGGAGTATTAAAGGCATTGCTACGGACGTTGTTGTGCCGCTTTGGCAAGCTGCTGTAGTGGATGTTCAGAATGATACGGTAAAACTCAACCTGATCATGAAGCTGACGGATGAAGAGATTTCCGTTTCCACGGATGACCTGGTCATTATGGATGCTGTATCCGCCGCCGGCGCTGCCAATCAAAGCAATACGTCCATAAAATACTGCACACACGAACGATCGCAGCGGGGACCGCTGGCAATTGACGATTTTGAAGTTGTATCAAGAGCATACGGTTATCTGTCGCCTTACACTTTATATAATCAAGACGAGGATTTTACCAAAAAAATCCGGGATGCGGCAAAATTCGGCGGATTCAGGGATACGCTGGAACTGAATAAGACAGACACGGCGGGCCGCTGCTTACTGCCGGTTTATCGGGCAAGCAGGGGAGAAAAAGGGACAGATCAGACAATCATCAACTGCGACGAAAATGGATTTTGTACTGACACCATAGAAATCGCTGTCGGTTATCGGTTGTATATCAATAATGAAAGAAAGGGGGGATCTGCATCTAAAACCAAAGTGACCGTCAAAGACTGTAAACGCGATGTTTGTGCGCCGGTTATGCAGAGCGAATTGAGCAAAATTAACCGCGACCTGCTCAAGGCGAATATTGTTCAAATTATTTTTAAACAAGGAGAATGAAAAATGAGGCTAAATCGAGTTATTATTGTTGGAATCCTTTTTGCTGTGCTGTCATTGGGTACGGCATACGCCGGACTTTTTGACGCTGTGACATCTATAGCCGGTGGCGGGTCTTCAGGTGGTGACGATCTTGATACATTTCTTGTGAGAGCAAAAACGGCAGAAGAATTGATAAATAATAGCACAAAATCAATGTTTAAGGCCATCGCTTCAGATAAGGAACAGGCTCAACTTGAAGCAAAGCAAAAAAAGCTAAACGAAACAACTGATCCCAAGGAAAAGGAAGCCCTTCAGCGCGAATTAACAGAAAGTCAATTGGCAGTAATAAAAAAAGAGGCAGGTAACGAAGAACTTCAAAAAGAAGCCTCGAAATGGAGTGACAAAAAAAAGGAACATGTCGCCAATGCATTTTTTAACTACGCATTAGGCGCTTTGCAGGCCGGTTTAATTGTCAAGGACGGAAAAGCCCTTGTGACCAATCCGGCCAACGCTGTGAAAGCGGCAACAAAATTAGGGGAAGTTAAAGATGCAATCGCATCGCTTGGTGGAATTGCATCAGGCTCGGTTACTATGATCAGCTCGCTGAAAACATTCATGTCTGCTGCAAACATATCGGCGACGATACCCAAAACCGCAACCGACAAACCTAAACCGCAAGCTGACGTAGACGATTAATAAGGAAGATAGGTTTTCCCGACTCATGCATGGTTAGCATCTCTACCAATCCTCTGGTTTTCAGACATGTGTTTGAAAACCAGAGGAAATCTCTTCTGAAACGGGGACGGCTCTATTTTCCGCAAAGTGAAAGCGGCAATAAATAGAACCGTTTCTTTTTTCCGAATGACCTTGTCCTTGAGCGCTGATGACAGCTTCATCGCCGTCCGTCGGCATACAGCCCGAACTGGACAGAGAAATCCGTCGCCTCGACCACCGGTTTGAGGTTTCGATTCACCTTTTCCATCTTTACAATGCCGTAACGGGCCATCGTCTTCAATGTGCGGGAAAGATTACTGCTGCTTCTGCCCGTCGCTTCTTCCAGCTCTTTGAGGGATTCCGGCTTTCGTTCCAGGATGGTTTTGAGCAACAACTGATTCTCATTACTCAGGACCTGCGCCATGGATTGCAGCGATTCGAACCAGATTTTAGGCTCATCGGATTTTGGGCGGTATTGCCCACGGGCGATGGCCAAGGATCGCTTTTTATAATCCTGATAAGAAATAATGCCAATATTCAGCACTTTCTGTTTCATTTTTCTACCTTTCCTTCCTGCCCCATGATTTTTTCAACTTCGCGCCAGAAATCCTCCAGCAACTGACTGGCCGATGCGTACTCATAGGGCGATACCTTGTCGCATTTGTGCTTGTGATCCCAAGTGATCTTCCTTGCACCGTAACCTTTTTTTGCCGTCCGCACGGCATGGGCGTTGTCGAATCCGAGAACCCGCCGGTTGTACCGATCGTGCAGCGTCAGGGAATAACTGACGCCATGAGGAATATGCTGTTGCGGTATGACACGGTGCGCCTCGAACTTGGTCCAAAAGCCGCTGTTCATGGGAAAGATTTCACCATCCAAATGCAACAGGGTGACAAGGGTTTCATCTTCCATTTCTTTCAGGCGGCTTTTGGTCTTCATGGTCGTTTTAAACTATCACCAGATGATAATTAACGCAAGGACTCTTCAATCCATTACGCCTCAAACAAAAAAGGGGACGGTTCTATTTCCCGCGAACTGAAACGAGAAAAAATAGAACCGTCCCCATTATTTTGAAACTCCGGCGGACGTCTTTTGGGTTCATCCACGCTTTTATTCACAGAGATGCCCGACGGGGTCGAAAGCGTCCTTAGGTTGCAAGACCCGGCAGCGCGATCCGTTTCTCCAGTCTGCGCGCCGCTACAACGATGACGGAAATCAGCGCCAGGTAAACCAGTCCGGCCGTCATATACGCTTTGAAAAATTGAAAATTGGTGGAGGCAACCTCCTGCATCTGGGCGAAAAAGTCATGGTACTGAATGAGGAAAGCCACGGAAGTGTCTTTCAGGTTCTGGATCGCCTGGTTGGTCAGCGAAGGAACGGACATGCGCATCACCTGCGGCACAATAATCAGCCGAAACGTTTCCCGCTCGGTAAATCCTTGGGACCGGGCGGCTTCCAGCTCGGTTTTATCCAGGCCGTTGTAGGCAGTCGCCAGATAGCGGGCATTGTAAGCGGAAACATTCAGAGTAAAACCGATGACCGCCACGGTAAATGCCGACAGACGAATACCCAGTTGCGGCAATCCATAATACATGAGAAAAAGATGAACGATCAGCGGCGTCCCGATAAAGAAGGATATAAAACCGTCCGTCCATCTCCGCACGGCTTTATGGCTGCTGAGCGTCAGGTAAAAGACGCCAACCCCTCCGATCAATCCCGTCACCGACATGATCCCCATGAGCACAACGGTGTTTTTCAAACCCGCCAGAATCTGGGGCGAGTAGGCAATCAGGTCTTGAATAAAAGCGTCCATAACGGTTACCGGTGATCGATGACACTCATGAAGAAATGTTTGATGCGCTCGTCGGCATGGTCGTAAAAGAGGCGCTCGGCAATATCCTCCGCCACGACCATTCCTTCATCCATGAAAATAATGCTGTCGGAAATATATTTCGCCAGAAACGGGTCATGCGTGACGCAGAGCATGGTGACATTTTCCAGAAAAAGCTTGTTGATGACCGTGACGACTTCCCGGGACATTTCCGGATCAAGGGCGGACGTCGGCTCATCCAGGAAAAGCACCGCCGGGTCCATGGCCAGCG
>JAAZOZ010000415.1 GCA_012797505.1 Smithella sp.
GACCGGATAGTCCAAACGCCGTGAGCGTCGGCGTCAACACGCGGGTCGGGCAGGCGCTGACGCACAGGGAGCAGGCGGTGCAGGCCTGTGAAAAACGCTGCGCGCTGATCGATCCGGGGGGAGTGACCGCCGGGTTTGCCCCGGCGTCGCGGGCGCTGAAGCATTCGCGAAGATTCGCGTTCAGCGCCCAAAAGCCGGATGCAGCGGCAATGCCTGCGAGGATGAGCCTGCGGCGCGAAGGAGACCAGCGGCTTGTTTTGGGCTGCCGTTGTCTTTTTTGGTAGCGAATGACGCCTGATGAGCAGGCGTCGAGGCAGTTGAAACAGCCGACACAGCGGCTCATGTCAACGGCGGCGTTTTGCGGATCGATGCAGGCTGCCTTGCAGGCCGATTCACACCGACGGCAGGCCAGGCAGGTTTTTGGATGTAAGGCAAAGTGAAAAACAGACGAACGCGACAGCAGACCCAAAAGCGTACCCACCGGGCAAATCGTGTTGCAGTAAAGGCGGCCATGCCCGATGGCGAGGACGGAAACCAGGAGAACAAACCCGCCCGTCGCAGCCCCAACGGCAAGGGGGATAAACGTCGTCTGTTTCGGATGCAGGTAAAGATCAAAGGGCTTCAGGACCAGAATAAACAGGTTGTAAGCATGGGCTGCGAGCGGTTGAAGAAAATGGGTGAGCATCCTTCCCGTCAGCGAATAGGGATCCAGTAGAATGACCAGCGACAGGGACCCGAAAAGCGCCGTCGCCGCCGTCAAAGCCAGAAGACCATAGCGCAAAACGTTCAGGGGCTTTGCATAAGAGGGCGCGGGGCGAAGGCCGAGTCTTTTCGATCCGGCCATCAGCAAATCCTGCAGCGTGCCCAGCGGACACAAAAAAGAACAGTACACCCGGCCGAAAAGCATCGTGATCAGAAGGATGAAGGCCAGGCCCGCAAGAAAAACGACGTCGGGCCTGGTGAGGGTTCGCAGCAAAGCCGGCACGAATTGCAAAGGCGGCAGGATTCCGGAAAGGACGGCGGACATTTTTTCCGCGCCTGCGAACAGCAGAACAAAAAGGATAAAAATGGCGAAAGACAGGATTCTGCGTGTTTTAATCAGTGTCAATGAGGGTTTCCCCTTGTTTCGATCCTGAAAAAGTTGCCGGTGTTGCCGGTCTTTGAGCGGCGGATTCGCCGCCCGGATGGCCTGTAAGGCTTGAGCACGGTCGGCCGCAACGGTTCTCTACATCGCGTAGGTGGCGATTTTCAGCTCTTTCAAGTTCATGTTCCCGATTTTCTGCGCGTGGGCGATTTTGATATAGCCGATGGACTCCGGCTCTCTGCCGAAGATTTTGGCGGCGGCCGCGTCGATGGCCACGATGTCGCGCGAGATCAGCAGGGTCTTTTTCATCTGGATATCGGCGGATTGCGGATTGCCGGGGCCTGAAGGTCCATGGCTCATCAGCACGCGGTAAGCATCCACCACGTTGAGGTCCGGTTTGCGGTACAGACAGAAATCCGCAATGCACTGGTCCAGTCCGGTCAGATGGTACGCCATGCGATTTTTGACGACGCCCATCAGGTTTTTCATGGCAATGGTCAGGTGCGTGGAGCTGTGGTGTTTGAGGACCGGCACATTGATGAAAACATCGCAATCCAGGATCAGACTGTGCACGTCCGCGGTTTTGAGGATTTTGCCTCCGGGAATCCGGACTTCGCGATAGCTGAAATTATCCACGGGGACCACGACGGCGCGGGCGGCTTTGGCGGCTTCTTCGATGCCGCTCAGTTGATAGCAGTTGCGGGCGTTTGACACAGTGGGCGAGACCACGTTGTCGAAAACGTAAACGCGCCTCGCGCCGGCCGCCCAGCAGGATTCGACGATTGTTTTGACGAGCAGTGGATTGGTATTGGCCCCGACTTCCGGCACCCGCGGCCAGCCGATGTTGGGTTTGACAACCACCGTCTGCCCCTTCTTCACAAACTGCTCCATGCCGCCCATCAGTTCGATCGCTTTTTTGAACATGGCATCCGGCTCGCCGTTTTTGACGGCAACCAGATCCGGGATGCGGGCGGATTTTTCTTTGGCCCAGAGGAAATCAGGCTTGCCCGGAATCAACGCGCCGCCCGCGACCAGACCCAACGAAAGACCCCTGAAAAGAATTTCCCGCCGTTTGAATTTTTGTTCCCCCGCCATGGTTGCCTCCTGCCGGTTTTTGACCCGGCGGCTATCGGTTTTTCAATCCGGCGATTTCAGCCAGCAGACGCGAACGATCGAAATAGACCTCATTTCGACGAATTTTTCCCGCATCGTCCAACTGAACAAAACAGACGCCGACGATTTCCAGCGTCGCGCTTCCCACAGGGATTCTGGCCAGCCATTTGTTTAAAAAACCGTCTTCCAGCGGGATGCCTTCAATCTGCCGCCA
>JAAZOZ010000416.1 GCA_012797505.1 Smithella sp.
ACCATGAACGCGGTAAAACCTTTTCGCGCCGACATATCATCGGTTACAGCGACCACCACAAACAAATCGGCAATCGGTCCGTTGGTCAGGTGGGTTTTTTCGCCGGTGAGGAGGTAGGATTCCCCCTGCTGTTGCGCTTTCGTGGCCAGTGCTTTCGGAGAAGCGCCGCGTCCCGGTTCGGACACGGCAAAGCTGATGGCGCAGTTTCCCAGAGCTGCGGCGCGCAGATATTGCCGGCATTGCTCCGTCGTGCCGAATGTTCCCACAACGGAGCGGGCGATGATCTGCTGGAAGATCCAGGACATTCCCAGACCCAGATTCAGTCCGCTGCGGACAAACGCTTCTCCGGACCGCAAAAGGTCAAGATAGCCGCCGCCGTCACCGCCGTATTCTTCCGGAAGGCCGCCCCGGAACAGCCCGGCCTTTCCCATTTTCCGCCAGAGGTCTGAAGGAAATTCCTGCTCCGTCTGCAAATCAGCGCGGCAGGCGACGTGCCGCGCGGCGAAATCCGCGGCCAGCGCCGGCATGTCGAAAGGCTTGTCCGGTTGTTTCATATGACCAGTTCCTCGATGAACGTGAACAACTGGTTGACGTTGCGGCAGGCGCGGACTTCATGACAGTGGCGCAGGTAGGTCCGGATCTCGCTGTCGCCCGTGCCCCACAGTTTCTCCGGTTCGGGATTAAGCCAGATGACCCGTCGGCAGCGCTCCCGCATGGCGCCCAGAATCGCGTCTTCCGGATTCATGTAATTCGACCGTCCGTCGCCGACGATGATGAGCGTCGTCTTCTTCGTCAGAAGATCCATGTAGTCTCTTTTAAAATTTCTGAGCGTCTCGCCGTAATCGGTTGGTGCCGAGTAGTGCACGTCCGCTTCTTCCATGACGATGCGGATGGCTTCGGAGATATCCTGCTCCTCAAAGATGCCGGTGACGTTCGTCAACTGGTCGATGAAGACAAAACTGTTGACCTTATCGAAGCAGTCCTGAAGAGAATAAACCAGATTGAGCATGAAGCGGGCCGCGGCCCAGACGGATCCGGACACGTCGCATAGGGTGACGATCCGGCTTTTGCGCAGGCTTTTCCGGCGGTATTGGATGTCGAGGGGGACGCCGTCGTATTTGGCCGACGCCCGCAGCGTTTTTTTCACGTCCAGATTTCCCCGGTCGCGGACGGCGAAGCGCCGGCTGACGATGTTTTTCAGTTTGCGCACCAGCCGGTCGATGGCTTCGCGCATTTCCTCCACTTCCTCGCGGGTGAAGGACGAAAAAGCCTTTTCACCGAGGTCGCGCACGCGCTGCTCGTGCGTTTTTACTTTTTTGGCGCCGCCGTCGCCCGCCTGCGGCTCGTAAACCAGAATGGACCGCGCGGCCTCCACTCGCTCTTCAAAATGAGCCGCAAGGTTATGACGGTCCGCCGGCGTCATGTTCAATTCATTGTTTTCCAGAAGCGCGGCGGCGGCGTTTGCCGCGGCATTGATCTGCAGCAGAACGTTGAAGCGGCTGGCGAGCGGTCCGAGATTGAACCGTGCGGGCGCTGCCGCGTCATCCGATTCCAAATGGATCCGGCGCATTTCCGCCAGCAGGGCCATGGGATTTCCGGCCAGAAAATCCACCACGGCATCATACATCGGATTGTCATGCGGCTTTTTCCTGAGCAGGTCCGTCGCTTCCCGAATGCGGTCGATCTGGGAGGCTGCCTGCTGCATGTCCTCCGCGTTGACGCGCATTTCGTGAAAAAACAGATGGTAGAGGCGTTCAAAGTGCTTCAGTTCCCGCAGGCTTTTGGCAAAATTGGCCCGCAGCAGGGCCTTGAACTGCAGTTCATCGGTCGGGTCGATCAGCTCGAGCTGCTTGAGCGTGTCGAGGACTTCGGAGGTGGAGACGCGCAGCCCCGCGGCCCGGCAGCAGGAAACAAATTGCCCAATCAGTTTGACCATAAATCACCACGGCGGGATTCCGGAGGCGCACCCGCAAAAGACGGCTGCCCTGCCGGTCGGGTCTTTACGGGCTGTTGCCCGAATATCCTTAATCTTTTCCGGGACGGGAAGCGTGATGAAGGCTTCATCCGGCTCCGGCGACGACCCGGTCGATGTTTTTCCGCACTTTTTCCAGATCCGCCTGGTATTTGCAGATGACGTTGAGGGTTTCCGAGATGACTTCCGGCGTCAGTTCGGTAATCTGCAGCGCCAGAAGCGATTGCGCCCAGTCCAGGGTTTCGGAAATACTGGGGCTTTTTTTCAGATCCAGGGTGCGGATTTTGCGGATCGAATCCACCAGGACGGCGCAGAGTCTTTCCTCGATGTCCGGAATTTTCAGACGGACAATCGAGATTTCCGTGTCGCGCGCCGGATAATCGATGTAGAGATGCACGCAGCGGCGCTTGAGGGCGTCGCTCATGTCGCGATAGTTGTTGGACGTGAGCAGGACAAAGGGGATCCGGACGGCCGTGCGTGTGCCCAGCTCCGGAATGGAAACCTGAAAATCACTGAGCAGTTCCAGCAGAAAGGCCTCGAACTCCGGATCGGACTTGTCCACTTCATCGAGCAGCAGCACAACAGGCTTCGCCGAACTGATCGCCTGCAGAAGCGGACGCGGCTGGATGAAGCGGTCGGAAAAGAAAGCGTCTTCCTGAGCGGCGATGGCATCGACCGCCTGGGTCAGTGTTGCGGTGGCGCCGATGATATCGTTGATCCGGTCCTTGACCATCTGTGTGTAGAGCAACTGCTTGGCGTATTCCCATTCATAGAGGGCTTTGGCCTCGTCCAGGCCTTCGTAGCACTGGAGACGGATCAGCTCCCGTCCCAGGCTGCGCGCCACCGCCTTGGCCAGCTCCGTTTTGCCGACGCCCGCCGGCCCTTCGATCAAAACGGGCTTCTGGGTCGCCTGCGCCAGAAAAATAACCGTGGCGATTTCCCGAGACGGGATATAGCCTGCCTCAATCAACCTTTTTTCAACATCTGAAACCGTTTTATAAGACATATCCGACCTTTCTGCCGAAACTCTTATAACAAACATTCCCCGCGGTCAAGAATAAGCGGCCTGCTCAGCAAAGGATATCGTTCGGGCAACAGACTGTAAGGGCAGGACAGGAATGGATTGTCCGGGCGCGGGCTGTTTTGTCTGTTGTCGTCAAGGATGATTGAAAGGCTGATTCGCCCTGAAGGATGACCGGCAAATGAGCGTTTGACTTCCTGAGATGGTTTGTGGTAGTTACCCTAGAATTTTTTTGTAAATTTGAACGATTTCAAGATGCTGAATTGTAAAGGGAGTCCGGCCGATGACGTGGGAAGCAATGGCGAATATCTTTCAGGGGGTCACGACGCTGGCGGAGTCCTTTTCCCATAACCCCATAATGGCGGCAGCCAGAATCGGATTGATTTTGCTCGGGTTGCTGATGATTTATCTGGGAAGAAAGGGCATTCTGGAAGCCCTTTTGATGATTCCCATGGGGCTGGGCATGGCCACCGTCAACGCGGCCATCATGTTTTTTGATCCCCTCAACCTGCACGGCGGCACGGGGACGCTTTTTGTGGAGGCGCAGGCCGGCGCTACGGCCGATGCCGTGAAAAACGCTGCTGAAATCATTGCCATTTTACAGATCGACTGGCTTCAGCCCATCTACACCTTTACCTTCAGCAACGGCCTGATCGCCTGCCTGGTGTTTATGGGGATCGGCGCGCTGCTGGACGTGGGCTATGTCATGGCCCGCCCGTATCAAAGCATGTTCATCGCCGTGTGCGCGGAGCTGGGAACCATCGTCACCTTTCCTGTGGCCCAGCTGTTCGGCTACACCCCGCAGCAGGCCGCGGCGATTTCCATCGTGGGCGGGGCCGACGGGCCCATGGTTCTGTTCACCTCCCTTCGGCTGGCGCCGGAGCTTTTTGTTCCCATCGCCATCATCGCCTACCTTTATTTAGGCTTTGCCTACGGCGGTTATCCCTACCTGATCAAAATGCTGGTTCCCAAAAAGCTTCTGGGGATCAAGCCCGCGCCGCCCAAAAAGAAGCGCAACATCACCTCCGGCGAGAAAATGCTGTTTGCCGTGGTCGCCTGCGTTCTGCTGTCGTTTCTGCTGCCCGTGGCGGCCCCGTTGATCTTCTCGCTGTTTTTCGGCGTCGTCATCCGGGAATCCGGCATTAAGGAGTTCATTGATCTTTTGCAGGGTCCCATCCTTTACGGGTCCACCATGTTTCTGGGTCTGATGCTGGGTGTTTTGTGCGACGCCAACACGATCATGGACCCGAAGGTTCTTCCCCTGCTGCTTTTGGGCGTTTTGTCGCTTTTGATTTCCGGCATTGGCGGCATTCTCGGCGGATACATTCTTTATTTTGTGACGCGCGGAAAGTTCAATCCGGCGATCGGCATCGCCGGGGTGAGCTGCACGCCGACCACGTCCAAGGTGGCGCAGAAGGTGGTTTCCAAAGTCAACCGGGG
>JAAZOZ010000068.1 GCA_012797505.1 Smithella sp.
CAAGGAAGAGGGCATCCGGGTTCTGGATGCGGCGGAAGAAACTGGGTTGGTCCACACCAGCAACAACAGCGCGGACCGGGCCAGCGTGATCTGCAACTGTTGTCGGTGCTGTTGCACGATCCTGCGCGCGAGAACGCAGTTGAATCATCCCCACGCTTTTGAGCCCAGCCGATTTGCAGCCGTCGTTAAAACAGAGGATTGCATCGGGTGTGGTCTGTGCGCCGAAGAGCGCTGTCCGATGCAGGCCGTCGAGATCCTCGGGGATGTCTCCTTCGTTCATGAAGAGAAATGCATCGGGTGCGGTCTGTGCGTTTCCACCTGTCCCTCCGGCGCCATGAGTCTGATGGAGAGGAAACAGGTTCCGGCGGTTCCAGCAACGACGCAGGATATGGCGATTCAGGTTCTTCAGGAAAAGGGAAGACTGGAAGCCTTTATGAAAGTCATGCAAAGCTGACATACGAAAAACGGAGAGGTTGCGCTCGTGAATGACGTGAGAATGATCGAGGTCAAGGAAGACATCCTGGCCGACAATACCCGGATTGCCGAGGGCGTTCGTCTGCGCCTCCGCGACACGAAAACGCTGCTGCTGAACCTGATGTCCTCGCCCGGCTCGGGCAAGACCAGCCTCATCCTCCGCACGATCGAAGGCCTGCAAGGCGCCGTGAAACTCGGCGTCATCGAAGCCGACATCGATTCCAAAGTCGATGCGGAAAAAGTGGCGGCCGCTGGAATTCCCGCCGTTCAACTGCGAACAGGCGGATTCTGCCATCTGGACGCGACCATGGTGACGCAGGGCATTGATGCCCTGCCCGCGCAGCGTCTGGATCTGATCATCATTGAAAACGTCGGCAACCTCGTTTGTCCCGCCGAATTCGATACCGGCGCCCACAAAAACGTAATGATCCTCAGCGTTCCGGAAGGCGACGACAAGCCGCTCAAATACCCGCTCATGTTCACGGTCTGCGATGTCCTGCTGATCAACAAGATCGATTATATGGCGCAGAGTGATTTTGATGTAGCCGCGGCGCGCGAAAGGGCGCTGGCGCTGAAGCCCGGCATAAAAATTTTTGAAGTTTCCTGCAAGACCGGCGCGGGCCTTTCGGAATGGATCAACTGGCTGAAAAAAGAGACGGAAGACTTTCTGGCCGGCTTCATGGAGAAAAACCCGCCATGCCTCAGGAAATGATCCTTCTGCTCGGAACCGCCGCGTTTCTCGGCTTCTTCCACACCCTGCTGGGTCCCGACCATTATCTCCCTTTTATTGTCATGGGAAAGGCCCGGAAATGGTCGATGCTGAAGACCTCCTGGATTACCTTGCTGTGCGGTGTAGGGCATGTGGCGAGCTCCGTCGGACTGGGGTTGATCGGCATCGCGCTGGGGATCACGGTAATCCGATTGGCCGCAATCGAATCCTTTCGCGGCAATCTGGCCGCGTGGGCGTTGATTGCCTTCGGGCTCGTGTATTTTGTCTGGGGCATGCGAAGAGCCTGGAAGTTCAGGCCTCATGAACATATCCATGTCCACGCCGACGGCCGCGCGCATATTCACCCGCATGTGCATACGGAAGAACACGCCCACCTTCATGAAAAAAGCGGCGCAGGCCATCTCACGCCCTGGGTGCTTTTTACCATTTTCGTGCTCGGACCCTGCGAGCCACTGATTCCGCTCCTCATGTATCCGGCGGCAAAGGAAAATCTGTGGGGGCTGGTTCTCGTCACGACCGTATTCGCCGCCTCAACCCTTTTGACCATGCTCGCCATTGTCCTTGCTTCTTCCTGGGGGCTCAACCGCCTTCCGCTCGGAAGAATGGAGCGATTCACCCACGCGTTGGCCGGCGGATCGATCTGTCTTTGCGGCGCGGCAATTCAGTTTCTGGGATTATAAGGATTTCTTTCTGAGGGGTTGATTTACACCACCTCCAGATTTTTGATGCGGTATTCCCTGCCGGAAACCAGCAACAGACTCTTCCGGCCGCAGAATGGACAGACCAAATCCCGCAGATTTTCCCGTTCAACGTCAAAGGATTTGACGCAGGCTTCGCACCGGAACACAATGGGATTCCACTGGATTTTGATTTTCGCCTCTTGGGCAATCGTGTCTTTGCTGAGATAATCAAAATAGCGCTGCATCCACTCTTCTTCCAGGTCGCTCAACCGGCCGACCTCCAGGTGGACGGCGCGGACGCTCCGGACGTTGTGAATCCTGGCCTGCTGCAGCACAATATCCAGAATACTCTTCATCACCGGCAATTCGTGCATTCGTTCATCCCCGATCTTTGTGCGGATTAGACAAAGCGGCCTCTTCTCCCTGCGCCTTCAGCTCCCGATAGGATGCGACCGGCAGCCCCCCGACATCGCGGTTGATTCGCCCCAGAAGGTCGTTGACGGTGGCCTCGACATTCTCCACGGAAACGCAAATCGCCTGCTGCGGGCACGCCTGCGCACAGACGCCGCACGTCTTGCACCGATCGGGGTCGATTCGTGATTTTCCGCCGCCGAGAACGGCGGCGCCGGCCCAGCATACCGCGGCGCATTTGCCGCAGCCGATGCATCGGTCCCGATCCACGCCGACCGTCACCCCGTGAAGGCGATGAATGCAGGCTTGAGCCTCGGGCGGAAGATGGCGGTAATAGTCGAAATTCGTGCAGCAGCACCGGCAGCAGAAACAAACCGTGGTGAACGGCCGGTCTTTGGAAACATTCCAGATCGTATTGTCCGCCGACACATGTCCGATGAAAGGGACCAGCCCCGCAGCAAGGGCCCTGCGCAGATGCGCAATCGCCTCTTCCACCGACGCATGGTGCGCCACGGCGGCGTCTTCTTCGGCCGTGGGGAGTCCAATGTGGATGCAGCCGATGTTCCGGTCGTAGTTTTTGCATTTCCAGGCGTCCCGGCACGTGCACCGATGCGTAATAATACGGTGCTCCGAGCGGCGGATCATGCCTTCCAGAATGACCCTGGGCAGGGAAAGGCTGTCCACGCTGAGCGCCGCGTTGACGGGCAGATAGGAAATATTCAACTGATCCGGCGTTGTCGCGTTCACCCGGATTTTGTACATGAACCGGCCGAAAACCGGCACGGACGGTTTGATGTAGGCGAGCTTCCAGATTTTCGCCAGAAAGGTAAGGTACCACTGGGGTCTAGTTCCCACGGAAAATCCCTTTCCTTATCCGGCATCCTCAACAGCGCCGGTCCAGAAGAATGTTCAGGAAGCTTCGATCGAGAACGCGGGGCAGTCCGATAAAATACGTGAGCGCGATGGCCAGATCGCCCAGCGCGGCAAGCACGAGAGGAAGCCCCATCCCGGCATACAGCCCGAACCAACCACAGCCGGCAAAGGCCGCGACGCGCGACATGCCGTCCCAAAAAATAATGGTGGAGCGATTTTCCAGATCTCTCGAGGAAACCATCAGAATGATGCCGAGGGAAAAAAGGAAAACGGCGGGAAACAGGAGCCAGAAGGGATGGTCGGGCGGCTCTACGCCCGCCTCGCGAATCACAGAGGGCATCGTGAAAAGGATGCCCAGCAGGACATTTAAAAGGCCGCTCAGGAATACAAATTTTTTCACGTCATCATCCTTTCTCCGCGCATTGGATCGGCAGGTTGGAAACCCCTCGAATCCAGCGAACCAGGTCGTCATACAGGGCGTCTTCGTTTTCGATCTCGAGCGAGAGGGCCTGATGCGGGCATCTTTCCACGCAGCGGCCGCAGCCGGCGCAGGAATCTCCGATCACCGCCTTTCCATTTTGCAAAACAATATCCGCAAGGAAACACTGCTCCACACAGGCGCCGCAGCCCAGGCAGGCGTCGCCGTCCACCCGGACCGACAGGCCGGGAAGCTTCTGGCAGGCGCCCCGCAGGGACGGGCCCCGATTCTTCAGATTCGTGCGATACAGGCAGTTGGTGTCGTCGCAGTAACAGATGAACATGAGATCATGGAATCTCGTCTGAAAAGCGACCGGATCAATCCACACATGCGCGACGTTGGCGATCAGGCCCGCTTCGGCGGCGCGATCCACATGGCGGAAGGCTTCCTCTTTGGCGGCCATTCTTCCGTGGCTGGGATGAATCCGGCGAATGGCCGGACCCAGCGCCATGCACCCGATATCCTGCGGCGGAGACGAAACTTTGTTGTGCCTTCGGCAGATGCATTCGTCGAAGATGAACAGCTCGTCCACATTCGCCAGAAGTCTTTTGACGACGCGGCGGGGCATCGCGACGTTTTCGGGGCGCTGGACCTCAATATTGAGGGGGATGGAGCTCACTTCATTATATGGCCGCATGAAAAAAGGATAAATCAACCATTTCAGGAAGGGGAGATTGCTGAGCCTTTTGCCCGCCTGCATGATAGGCCACGCAAGCCGGACGGCCTGCCTGACGAAATTCCTGCCGGGGCCGTATTGCAAGTTTAAAGACACATGATCTCTTCTTCGGTCAAATCCTCAACCCGAACCGGATCAATCCCCTTGATCATGGCGGCAAGCTGTTTGTTGGAAACTTCGGGCCAGGTATGGACAATGCGCCATTTGTTGTCTTTTGCCCAGTTGAAAAATTTCCAGGCCAGACACGTCTTGCAGTGCACCTTCTTTTTTTTGAAGTAGGCGTCCCCGGTAAGGCCCTCAAGATCCTTGTGCTTGGGGCATTTTACCTCAATGCAGTATGTACCCGATTTGTATTCTCTGCTCATGGATACTCCCTCTTTTCTCCGCTGCCGGCCGACGCCGGAGACGAAACGGTTAACAGGCCTGTCGAATTCAACGAATGCCCTATTTTGGCGTAAAACTATAGGGTGTCCGTTTTGGGTTGTCAAGCGATAGTTTGGCAAGGAATTTGACGTCTGCGGAAGCGGCCGGCAGGTCCGGCATCGATCCCCTGCATTCTTTGCCGCCCCGTCCCGGAAGGCCTTCATTGAACGCGTTATAATTCCTTCATGACCAGGGCAAAAATCTGTCTTTTCGTTTTCTCGGTAGAGGCGGAATAATCGAAAGCCTCCTGATCAATAAGGTGCTGGAAAATATTCCCCTGGATCAGGGACACGATGGTGACCGATGTAAAGCGCAAATCGTTGACCGTAAACACGCCCTTGACCGCGCCTTCCTGAAGAATGGCCTCAATCTCATCGCGGTAGCTCTGAAAAAGCTTCACCATCGCCTGACGCAGCCGTTTGTTGCGGTTAATCTGCGCCAGAAAATCGACCAGCACGCTGAAATATGCTTTTTCCTTATGCACCAGATCGAACGCCTCGTTGCAGAAAGCCAAAAGCTTCTCCCGCGGATCTTCCAGTGATGACAGCGCGTTGCCCAGATCATTTTTGAGATTGGCGTTCATCCCCTTCAACAGTTTAAACAGGAGATCCTCTTTGTTCTTGAAGTAATAGTGGACCAGACCCGTGGAGAGGCCGGCTTCCCTCGCGATGTCCTTGATCGTGAAATCCGAATAGCCCTTTTCACCGACCACTTTGTATGCCGCCCGGGTCAACTGGACCCGTCGCAGATGGATTAAATCATTTCTGTTTCGTTCTTTCATCACATTCCTGCAGGGAGCAACAAATCTTTTTTTTCATCACGCCCGGATTTTTGATCCGCCTTGCGAAGGACCGGAATTTTCCGGCGCATCGTGGGGCAGCGCCTCCTGAAGAGGCGTCCGTCTTTACGGGAAAGGGAGCATAGGAAAACTTCACTTTGATGTCAATGAAATATTACTGCAACATGAAGACGGATCGCGTCTTTTCGTTGACAGGCCTGTTCATTCCTCTTATAGTGACGTCACCTCAAAGGCACGATGCCTTTCGCACAAGGAGAAATTCGGAAATGATTCCTTTTCGAAAACCGCTGCTCAAAACCCTGAAAGCCGCCACGGCATGCTTCATGGTTCTTGTCCCCTCACAGGAAAGTGTGGTGCTTGAGGGACCGGGAAGCATCCGGAAGCTCCCCGATCTGATGAAAAAACAGAACATCCGGAAACCGCTTGTGATTACAGATCGTGTGCTGATGGAGAAACATCTGCCCGCCGGCCTGTTTGAGGCATTCAAAGCCGCCGGCATGCCCTGCGCGGTCTATGACGGTGTGCAGCCGAACCCTTCCATAAAAAATGTTGAGGAAGCCTACGGGCTGTACATAAAAAACGGGTGCGACGCCGTAGTCGGTTTCGGCGGCGGCTCGTCCATGGACTGTGCGAAGGTCGTTGCCGGAAGAGCGGTCCGGCCCCGACGGACCGCCGATCAACTGGGAGGCTATTTCAAGATCATGCTGCCGGTCCCGAAGAAGCTCCCCCGCATAGTGGCCGTGCCGACCACCGCCGGAACAGGCGCGGAAACCACCAGCGCCGCGGTCATTACCGACGTCGGGAGAAACACCAAGTACACGGTGAACGACTTTCTGATCCATCCTCACGTCATCGTGCTCGATCCGGAGCTTACGCTTGGCCTGCCGCCGTTCTTCACGGCCATCACCGCCATGGACGCGCTGTCGCATGCTATCGAAGGCTACATCGGCGGCGCCCACTGCAAGTTCTCCGACGACTATTCAGAGAAGGCGGTCCGGATGATTTTCGGCCATATCGACAGGGTGTATAAAAACGGCGGCGACCTGGAGGCGCGCGGTCAGATGATGCTCGCCTCCTATTACGCCGGAATTGTCCTGAACCGGGCATTGACCGGTTATGTCCACCCGTTCGCCCATAAGATCGGCGGCCTGTATCATCTGCCCCACGGACGGGTGATCGGCGCGGTCATGCCGCTGGTTCTTGAATATTACGGCGATACGATTGCCGGACGGCTGGCCCGGCTGGCCGATGTCATTGAGGCCTCAACACCCGCCATGAGCGAGTCCCGGAAAGCGGCCGCCTTCATCGCGTCCCTCCGCGGCTTTAACCGGTCCTACGGCATCGGCGAAACCATTCCGGAGCTCCGGGAGGCGGACTTCCCGGAAATTGCGAAATCGGTGCACGGGGAATGCATCCCCTATCCGGTTCCCAGAATCATGGACGATCGGGACATTTTCAGAATCCTGAAAGCATTACAGAGAGAGCTTTGAAAAATGTCATTTCGAGGAGCGTGAGCGACGAGAAATCTTAAGGATGGCCGTTTGTTCAAGATTTCTCCCTTCGGTCGAAATGACAAAAATGGCCGCTATTCAAAGCTCTCACAGGGTAAACCGGCCGTTTAGGAAGGCATTTGGCCGCGCAGGCGGGCAAGGACGGATAAGGCAACCGATCGTGTTGATGCGCCGCATCACTCAGAGCGGCGCTGGCGCTCCTGCCAATACCGGAAGAACCGGCTCCAGAAAAGACCCGTCCAGCGATGCAGCGGCCTGCCCCGCCGGCCGCCGAAGATCAGCCAGCCCAGCTTGCGGTGGTATTCGGCCAACCGGCTGAAACGGGTCAGCGACACTTCCGCTTCCTGAATGGACCAGCATCGCGGCGCACAGACGAAAGGCCGCTTCCCCGAAACAATCTTGAGCGTTTCCAGGGCGGCCAGGCTTGCCGCAAGCCATGCCACGGCGCAAATCTGAGCCAGCGGACGCTCTCCCCGAAAGTACTCCCGATACCAGTCCATCCGCCAGCCGCCGGTCGTGATGTAATGGTACTGGGCACATTTGAATTCCGGCGTGCGCACGACATCCGTCAGCCCCTCGTAATCAAGATCGGGAATACCGAAGCAATCTTCGAGGGTGCGCGATTCGGGTGTAAACACACTGACCCAGCCCATGACGCCGGAGGGCATGCACAGCACGGCGGTTTTGCCGTTTTGTCTCGCTGCACGGAAAAGCAGGACACTGTAAGCCAGATCATCGACCGCGGGAATGACAATGTCCGCGCGGGACATCCATGCATCCAGGGCCACAGGCGGGGGAAGCGTCCGGGAAACGTCAACCGATATTTCCGGATTGATGGATTTCAGGACCTCCGCAATCACCGAAACCTTGCTCCGGCCGAGGACATCGGCAAGGCAGCAGGGTTGACGGTTCATGTCCGCGGGTTCGTAAGCGTCCTGTCCAATCAGGATAAAATGCCCGCATCCGGAGCGGGCAAGAAGAACGGCCAGCGTTTCTCCCACACTGCTGTCGCCGACAATGAGAATTCGCGTTCTTCTGATCCGCTCCTGCTGGGCCGCGGAGAAAATGCCGTAATTTCTGTTGAAAAGCGTCGTGTAGCCGGGCTTGGCGTCCATCGTCATGCGCTGTCCTGACGGTTCTTTCGTAAGCGGAGGAAGATCCGCCACCACAGGTTTTGCAAACCTTCCAGTCCCGGACCCAGCCGTGTCTGAAAAACGCGCCAGAGAAGTCTTCTCTGCCAGACCAGCAGCGTCTGGACATACGGTCCGTTGACCCGCTGGACCCGGATGCGGTTTCTCGTGATCATCCAGTATCTCGGGGCGACGACGGGTTTCCACTGGCCGGTCAGATGTTTGACAACCTCCAGGGCCGCAAGGGATGCGCAAATCCAGACCGAAGGGCAAATCTGAGGAGGCCGGCCGTCATCCTCGATAAACGCCCTGTAGGCTTCCATTCGCCAATCCGCCCGAAGAGGAAAATCGTACGTGCCCAGCTTATACTTGCGGGTCTCGAACATCCTTTTCAACGCTTCATAGGTTCCGAGCCGGGGCACGCCTTCAAGATCTTCCACCGATGGACCGCCCGGGGAAATCAGGCAGACGTTCGCCCAGGTCCCGGAGGGAACGGCCAGCAGCGCCATCCGGCCAAGCTTCTGTGCATCCCGGAAGACCAGGATGCTGAAAGCGAAATCATCGGCGGCCGGAAAGACAACGTCAACCCCGGATATCAGGGACGCGATCCGGGCGTGGTCCAGAAACCGGTCGTGGACCTCGATAACAGCTTCGGGATTGATTTTTTCGATCTGCTCTCCGATCACCAGCGCTTTGTTGCGGCCGAGCGTATCGGCAAAACAGGCAATCTGCCGGTTCATGTTGGTCGGTTCGTAGCGGTCAAAATCCACGAGCACGAAACGGCCCACGCCCGAGCGGGCGAGGATGATTGCGACCGTGCCGCCGATTCCCCCGCAGCCCACGATAAGAACAGAAGCCCGGCGGAGTTTCTCCTGCCGGGCTTCGGAAAAAATCCCGTAATTTCGGGCAAACAGATCTTCGTAGGACGGCGGGGTCATTCCATGAAGAGGCTTTTCTTCTCTGGCCATGATTCCCCTGACGGATAACCCTCAAGCGTTGTGGAAAAAATTGTTACCGCTCGTCTTGCCGGATACCCCCGGGCAAAACGGCCGCATCGTTATTGACCGCGCGTGCCCGCCATAAACTGATCTTCCGTAATCTCCATGATTTCGGACTGGGGCAGCGTCACTTTGTTTTTGGACACCTGATCTTTGAACTGGATAACACCGTTCCCCTTGTTGTCGATGCTCTGCGTGTAATAGACGCTTTTGGAAACCGGATCGACAACCTTGTAATAGCTGGCGCACCCCACAACGGCCAGCAGAAAAATAAACGACATCACGTAGCCTGCGATTCTCTTTTTCATCTCCGTGCCTCCTTATTCTTCATGAGAGTTGAACATTGTTGATGGATCATTAAATCTTATTTTATCAAAATCTAGAATGGCAAAAAACGTTTGTCAAGGCAAACCTTTTGGTTGGTGTTTTTCCACCTTGTAACGGCCCTCAGATGTCCAGCAGTCGATTCACTTGAGCATCAAACATCGCTTCCTCCGCGTAATGGATGGTTTGCCAGCCCTTCTGTTTCGCCCGTTCGATATTCCCGGGATCATCGTCGATGAACAAAATCCTGTGCGGCGGGGTTTTCAGACGGCCGGCAATATCGTCAAACAGGGTGGCGTCCCGCTTGCCCTTGCCCATGTGGTAGCTGTTGAAGACATGATCAAACTCTTGAAAAAAATTCATCCGGGCATTCAGTTTGTCCAGCATGTCCGTCTGGTCGCTCAAAATACCGACGACAAAGTTGTCTGACTTCAGCTTCCTGACCAAATCGATCATGCGCTCCCGAAGAATGAAACGCGACAGAATTTCATCCCGCAGCTGAGCATAATCTCCCTTGATGCCGGTCTTTCGACGCATGGCGTCCCAGAACTGGTTTTCGGAGCCTTTTCCCAGAATGTAGCCGGTTTCATAAACCGTGTCGGCCGCAATCAGGAGAAGTTCAACGGCTTTTAATCCATTGGCTTCGGCGATCGCCTGTAATCCTTCTTTCCAGCCTTCCTCCGCCAGCACGCCGCCGAAATCGAACAGAACGACGTCCACCGATTTCTTCCCCGCAATCGATTGCTGCAAAAGATTCATCACCGCCTTGTAGATGGCGGGATCCCTGCCCGCTCTCGGCCCGGCCACGTTGAGGACACGGATGCGGTTCTCCTCAAGCCAGGAAACCAGCCTTTGGGCCGCTTTCTCCAAAGGCGTTTCTTTCAAATCGAGAGGAAGACAGGGCCTGCCGTGCCGCCGGGTGAATTCCAGCGTCAGCGCCGATCCGGCGACCGGAAATCCGTGGGAGATGATGACCGTGCCGTCGGCGTCAAGGACATTCTGTTCCGTCCTTTTGGCATAATCCGTCGTAGGCATTTCTTTGAGTTGATATTTGGGGTCCAGGGCGCCGTCTTCCGTCTTTCTTCCCCTGGGAAGCCATCCGCCGTAGGGAATATTGCGGGCGATGGCAAAGTCCAGGGCCGCCCGGTCCGCGCCGGTCTGCCCTCCGGAAATGATTTTGTCGATTTTATGCCGCGGTCTTGTTTCCCTGCTCATGCGGATTACGCGGCTGCGGCCGGTTTCTGAACGGGGGATGGTTTCTTCATCACCAGAGCGTCCGCCGGGCAGGCCTTGCTGCAAAACCCGCAGCCGATGCAGGCCTTGGAATCCTTCAGATACGGAAAAGCGTCCACGCCTTTGTCGCGGGGAACGTCCGACATCGCCAGGCACCCCACCGGACAGGCGTCAACACAAATGGCGCAGGCGATGCAGGCCTTCAGAAGGACATCCGGCTTGGGCCACTCGGAGCGTTTGGTCATCGCGCACAAACCCCCTGCCGCATCCAGGAGGGCGGACTGCGGGCATACCCTGCCGCAGGCGCCGCATTCTATGCATAATTTCGCGTCGATCGTATGGAGCTTCTTTTTTTCGCCGGAGATGGCGCCCGCCGGGCACAGGCGCGCGCAGGCGCCGCAACCGTTGCATTTTTCCGTAATCGTGTAGGCCATAGGCAACCTCTTATTGTATTCCCAGTTTGCGCAGGGTTTCCTCTTTGGGCTTGCCGGTGGCGGTGTCCCATCCGAACTGTTCCCAGTAGCCGGGCGCAAGTTTTTCAATATCCACGGATCTTCCCTGGTTTGCGCCCCGCTTTTGGGGCGGATGACCCAGGGCGCGTCCGCTGATGAAATTGTTTCTCGGCTCGATGCCGTGCTTGACGTTGAAGGCCTGCTTCAGCGTCTGGATCCGCTCGCCGACGGTCATGTAGTCTTCGGGGGTCAGCCGCCAGCCCGTCGCCGCGTTCAGCCAGCCGAAGGTCGGAACTCTCTTGGCCCCGATGAAAAGGCCGAACATGCACATCCCCGCGCCGTTGGCCAGGCTCATGAACTTGCTGCACACGGCGGCCATCTGCGCCTTTTCCCCGTCAATCCTGAACTTGCTGTTCTTCGTGAAAAGCGGCGCGGGTTTGGGAATCCCTTTCACGAGCTTCCAGAGCTGAAACATTTCGTAATACAGATGGGCGCCCAGCGTGTGACGGCCCGGCGTCGGCTCCAGGCTGTAATGGACGTTGAACCCCGGATCGCAGCGGCCGTCATGCATGGCCGGTTCCTGTCCGCCCGCGTGGACGGTGAAGGCTTCCGATCCTTTGCCGATTTTTTGGGCGGCGATTTTCGTGCCGTCGGCCAGAAGATCGCCGATTCCCTCCCGGTCAACCATTTTCCGGATGAGGGCGACCATCGCCTCCGTGTTCCCCCATTTCAGTTCCAGACCGCCCGTGTCTTCTTTGGTGAGAATGCCCTTTTCGTAGCACTCTACGGCAAATGCGGCCGTTGCGCCCGCGGAAATTGTATCCATGCCGGCGCGGTTCAAAAGCTCATTCAAGTAAAAGATACTGTCCAGGTCCTCGTTCATGCACAATCCGCCCAAGGCCAGAACACTTTCATATTCGGGTTTGTGGGTGTGGGGATATTTTCCTTTGGCGGCGCAGATGCCGCCGCATCCCACGGGGCAGGAGTAGCAATGATACTTCACAATTTCCATACGCCTGACGATATCCGGATTGATGGTCCGGGACCTCGACATGGGAAAATCGCGATTGGAGCCATCCCAGTTTTTCAGGGGCGAATCTCCCATTTCAATGGACGTCTGATTCATTCCCCCTGTACCCCACTTCCTCAGGATGGAGGTGTACAGGATGCCGTCCTGGGGGAACACAATAGGTGTAACGCGCAGAAAAGCACCCACAAAACCAAGCATCCACCCCGGCAGCGGCAGGGGGAAATTGACCCACTTCAGGCAATGCCGGCTCAGCCGTTTCATTTCCGCCGGATCGTGCGCGCCGATTCTCTGAACGCCGTCGAGAACAACCGCTTTGAGTTTCTTGACGCCCATGACGGCACCCAGACCCGATCGGGCGGCGATCCGGCCCTTGTCGCTGCAAACGCCGGAAATCAGGGAAACCTTCTCGCCCGCCGGGCCGATGACGGCCACGGCCGCTTTGGGGCCGTACTGCTTTTTGAGCGCTTCTTCCGTCTCGACGGCATCGCGTCCCCAGAGGTCCGCTGCGTCTTTCAAAGACGCTTTGCCGTTTTTTACATACAGATAGACGGGGCCGGAGCTGATGCCTTTGAAGAAAATGGCGTCATAGCCGCAATGCTTGATGGCCGGAGAAAAGGTGCCGCCGCAGTTTGCGTCGCCCCAGCAACCGGTCAACGGCGATTTTCCCACCAGCGTCCAGCGGCCGGAAAACAGACTGCCGGTTCCCGTGAGAAATCCCGAACAGAACCCGAGGATGTTGTCCGGGCCCAGCGGATCCGCGCCGGCGGGCATCCGGTTGTACAGGATATAAGCGCCCAGCCCCATCCCGGACAGATACTGTTCATACACCCGGTCGGGGATTTCTTCTTCCGTCATGGTCCGGTTGGACAAATCCACCATGAGGATTTTTCCCATGTAAGGTTTGTTCATGAGGGCTCCTTTTCGTTCATCAGCCTTTTTTCACGCGAGTTCTGTCCAGGGGCTTCCCTTCCCAGGCCGCCTCCAGAACCAGCAGATTGTCCTCGTAGTCCGTATCCTCCGGATTATAAATGGACGCTCCGTCCAGCAGCGCGGCTCGAGCGATTTCCGGCAGGATGTCCCGGGGGACGGACGGCTTCCCCTCCCGATCTCTGATCTCCTGCAGACATCTGGCGTGCCGGCCGCCGGTGACGGCGTGAAGCTCTTCATTGAGGCCGCGGATCAGGGACACGACTTTTTCCGCCCGCCGCTCCGCAGGCGTGGCCAGATAAACCTCTTCGCCCGCCATGGGCAGCAAGAGCTCCGCCATGATGTCGGCGCGTTTGTGCATATTGTATTCCAGGCCGTAGGGCAGCAGGATCGCCATGCAAAGGCCGTGGGGAACACCGCAGACGGAGCCGGTTGCGTGACCGAGATTGTGAACCAGTCCGACCATGGAATTGGAAAAGGCAATGCCCGCCAGACAGGCGGCAACGGCCATGGCCAGGCGGCTGTCGCGGTCTTCCGGGTTCTTCGCGGCCAGAGGCAGCTGCCGGTAAATCATGCCGACGGCGGCCCTGGCGTGGGCGTCGCTGAGCGGGTTTTTCTGAAGGCAATAGTACGCCTCCACGGCATGGCTCATGGCATCCATGCCGGTCATGGCCGTGATGAAGGGCGGCATGGTCAACGTCATCCGGGAATCGAGCACGGCAATGTCGGGCAGCAGGAAATAACTGGTGAAAGCCATCTTCAGATGCTTTTCATGGTCCTTGACGACGGCCACCTGGGTCACTTCCGAACCCGTGCCCGCCGTGGTCGGCACGGCAATCAGGGGCTTCAGGTGCCGATTCAATGCTCCGGCGCCGCTGAAAGCCATCAAATCGTCGGCGTTTTCCGAAACGACGATATTGACCCCCTTGGCCGTATCCATGACGGAACCGCCGCCGACGGCCAACAGGGAGTCGCAGGCATTGTCCCGGTACAGACGCGCCAGCCGGTTGACGACCCGGAGGTCCGAATCGGGGGGAACATCGTCGGCAATCAGGCCGGCGGCCACGCGGTCCCCAATCGCCCGGGAAACGATATCGATGAGGCCCGCGCCGGCAACCCCCTTGTCCGTTACGATCAGGGGTTTTTTCGCCCCCCGTTCAATCAGCAGATCCGGTATTTTTCCCAGGGCGTCATGACCCGCAACGATTTTTACACGACAGCAGAATTCATAATAATCCGGCAACAGCATCGGAATCACCCCTTCCTTTCCGGTCTTCCGTTGGCCACCCGCTCGACAATGCCGCACAGATAACGTCCTTCTTCGTCGGCGCCCAGAACGTCCAGAATTTCCTCTTTCCTGTAGCCGGGGACGCCCGCCTCCGCCAGGCTCTTCGGCAGATCTTTTCCCAGAGCGTCCTGAAGTTCTTTCAGAAAGCGGTTCAGCAGGTCGCAGGCGGCCTCTGCCCGCTTCCCGGCAGGCGTCCGCGCAAACGCATCGTCTCCGGCCAGAGGTTGAAAAAGAGCCGCCAGGTCATATTGGCCCTCCTTGAGATAATCTCCCAGAATATGGGGCAGGCACATGGCCATGATCACGCCCTGGGGAATGCCCAGCAGATCGTAAAAAACCTGCCCGAGTTTGTGGAGCCTGCCCGCCGCCGCATTGGAAAAGGCGCAGCCGGACATCGCAGCCGCATTCAACAAGGCGAGCGACGCTTTTCGGTTTCCCGGATCGGCAACGGCGGCCGGAAGATTTTCCCTGACAAAGCGGATGGCGGCAAAGGAATAGGCTTTTCGAAACGGGTTTTGATCCGCTTGAATGTGCGACTCCACCGCGCGGCCCAGCGCGGCAAGACCCGCCGCGGCCATTCCGATCGAACTTTTTCCCTTTGCCAGGCATGGATCCAGAACGGCCAGGACGGGCGCCAGAGATTCAGAGGAAAACACTTTCCTGCCCAGATGGGCGAATCGCGACGTCTCCAGGCCGTCCGCGCCGGCGGCCGGCGCAACCACCAGCGGCAACAGGCGGACGCGGATGGGCGTTTCGGGCAAGAGCTGCCGCGCGTCCGGCGTCTTCAACGAGACCGCCAGGTTCAGCA
>JAAZOZ010000069.1 GCA_012797505.1 Smithella sp.
CGGACAAGGACGATCAACATGCCAAACACCGTCACGATTCTGGATCATATCATCATCGCCCCGCCCGTGGCGAAGATTTATTCCCGGCTCGGCTTTAAAAAAAAGATCACATCTCTTTCGTCCGATCATCGGCAGGAAACGGACCGGTATATGGAAGAAGCGGCTTCAATCATTCGCCTGCAGGGTTCCTTCCTTCGGCTTTCCATCCGCAAAAATGACGGCCTGACCGTTGCCCTGGAAGGACGGACAACCTTCCGCAGCGAGAAGCTCTGCGCGTTTCTGGACAAAAGCCGGGACGCGGTGCTGATGGGAGCAACGGCCGGCAAACCCATCATGGACGCCATCGGTGAAAAAACCGCTCAGGGAAACTTAACCGCCGCCGTCGTTTATGATGCGACAGCCAGTGAAATGACCGACGCGGCGCTCGACTGGATCATGAATTATGTCAACGGCCGGCTCCGGCGCGAAGGCAGGCGCCTGCTGCCGCGCCGCTTTTCCGCGGGCTACGCGGACTTTTCCCTGGACAACCAGAAAGCCATGCACAAAAAACTGCAGATGGAAAAAATCGGCGTCTCCATTACGCCGGACTGCATTCTTCATCCGGAAAAGTCCGTCACCGCCATCGGCGCCATCCCCTGAAATCCCGGAGGCGATCGGCGCAGCGCCGCAAGCTCCGGAGATCCGCTTCAGGATTTGCGGGCGGAAGAATGCTTTCCCCGCGGGATTTTCGACCGGCGCGCTCCGATTCTCTTTTTGTACTCGCTGATAAATTCCTTGGACGACAGATACTTGTCCGCAAACGACACGATGTAGGATTCCTTGTATTTGGGCGGCACAAGGGTCAGCGGCCACATATGCTTTCGGATGATATCCTCTTCAATGTCGTTGAGCGAGAAGTATTTTCTGGCGTTGGCCACGGCGATTTTCGGATGTTCCAGGCCGTGGAATTTTTCCCGGGGCAAATCCGGCGCGTCGTGATTGCGCCAGTCATAGAGAAAAAAGTCGTGCAGAAGCGCGCCCCGGGCCGTGGAACGGTAATCAAGCCCGAGAAACTTGCTGATCCGGTAAGACAGGTAGGCCACATCGTGGACATGGCGATAAATGGAGGAGTTGTGATGGAAGTAATCCTTGAGCTTCCGGAATTCCTCATGCCGCAGAATATCGCTCACGGTCTCGTAATATTCCGCTTCGAAAGGCTTCCGGCCGTCGAGCTCCTGGAAGATTTTTTCCAAGACGGGCTTCAGAAACGAACCGACCTTAATCCGGATGCGCCGGTTGATGTTCTGGTTGACGTACTTGTTCAAGTCGGGGAAGGCTTCCCGCAGGCGCTGGAAAGACTTCAGGATATCCTCGATTTCGAGGCTGCTTAAGTTGAAGTATTCCTCGTACAGATAGGCAACGCCCTTGCGGAAGGCGGCCAGCGAAATCACGGAGAAGGTGTAGTCAATCCAGAAATACACCAGGAAGACGATGGCGGCAATCTGCACCAGGCCCGCAGGCAGCATGGCCGCCCGCCGAATGGCTTCGGGGTGAACAAACAGGGCAAATCCCGTCGCCAGAAGCGTCCAGAGCAGGGAAAAGCTCAGGCAGACATAGCCGTGGAGATTGAACCGTTTTTCCGAGTAGTCCCACAACTTCAGTTTGAAGATCTTTTCGGACAGATAGCCGGCTGAATATTCCAGAAGGGTGATCACCAGGCCAAAGGCGGCAAAACGAACCGCCATGGGCCAATCCTGCAGGACGCGCTCAAGGGCAAGGACGAGAAAGGCGCCGATGCCGTAAATGGGGAGGAAGGGACCGAACAGAAATCCCGCATTGACGAATTTCCGCTGGGTAACGGAGCGGTATATCACCTCCGCCAACCATCCGGCAAAACAGTATGCCGCAAACAGAACAATATAATAAAAAAAATTCAGATGGTCATCCAACATGGAGTTCTCCCGCCTTTTGGTGTCGCCCGATGCTACACAATTGCCCTCTTTTTGTGAAGATATTTTGCAGCCATCTGTGGTATGAGATGGCCGGTATGGAAAAGATCAAACTGGGCATCAGCACCTGTCTTCTGGGGGAAAACGTCCGCTATGACGGAGGGCACAAGCTCGACCGTTTCCTGCGCGACACGCTGGGACGGTATGTGGATTATGCGCCGGTCTGTCCGGA
>JAAZOZ010000070.1 GCA_012797505.1 Smithella sp.
GATGCGGAGGAAGTCCTGAATTACCGTCGGGCATTGCAGGTTTGCGCGGCGGAAATGGAGCATCGTCCGCTGTCTCAGCACTTACTGTCTGCCATTCATAAGCTGCTTATGGAGGGTGTGCGCGGCAGGGACAAAGCCCCGGGCATTTATCGCAAGGAACAGAACTGGATTGGCCCCAGAGGTTGCGCAATAGAGAACGCTTCTTTTATTCCCGTAGCGCCGGAACACTTGCAGCAGGCGATGGACGATTGGGAACGTTATTTGAACATCACTGCCGAACTTGATGCACTGGTGCAGCTTGCTGTTCTCCATGTGGAGTTTGAAGCTATCCATCCCTTCAAGGATGGTAACGGCCGTCTCGGCCGGATGCTGATACCGCTTTTTCTCTATCAGCGTAAATTGCTGGGAAGTCCGAATTTTTACATGAGCGCCTACCTGGAAGCGAACCGGGAAGAGTATCAGGAAAAACTTCGGGCTGTATCGCGTGAAGGTAACTGGACAGAGTGGTGCGAATTCTTTCTCAGAGGTATTCAGCAGCAGGCTGCTGAAAATGAACGCAAAGCACGGGCTATTCTGGCCCTTTATGATCGTGTGAAGAAGCAGGTGAGCGATTGGACCCACTCTCAGTATTCGATCAAAGCAGTTGATTTTATATTTAAATCAACCATATTTTCGGCGCCGCAGTTTACCGGCCATTCGTCAATTCCCAGACCAACGGCTGCCCGTATCCTGGGTATCCTAAAGGATCGTGGGCTGCTTGTGCCATTGCGCCAAGGTAAAGGGGGACGGGCCGGAATATTTGTTTTTCGTGATCTTTTTAACATTGCGGAGGGAAGGGACGTGTTTTGAGCAACGATGAGACAAAATGGCTATTTTATCTCATATATCGCTTATTATGAGACAATTAACTTAAAGCATTCAATCCGTGAGACAAAAACACTTTTTGCTAAAACGCCATGAACGAAGCCGAAACCAGAGCCGAACATATTGACCCGGCGCTCAAAGCCGCCGGCTGGGGTGTTACCGAGGGAAGCCGTATCCGGCGGGAATTTCCAATCACTCCGGGACGCATTGAAGGTCTTGGGCGGCGCGGAAAACCATTATCGGCTGATTATGTTCTGGAGTATCGCAACACAAAAATGGCTGTTGTCGAGGCAAAAGCATGGGACGAAGAACTGACCGAAGGCGTTGCCCAGGCCAAGAACTATGCCGACAAATTGGCCGTTCGTTTCACTTACGCGACCAACGGAAAAGGTATTTATGCCATCGATATGAAAACGGGTAAGGAAGGCGAGATTGCCGCTTATCCCAAACCGGAAGAACTATGGAAATTGACCTTTGCCGAGGAGAATACCTGGCGCGATCGTTTTGCGTCTGTTTCCTTTGAAGACAGGGGCGGTTCCCATCCGAGTCGCTACTTTCAGGATATTGCGGTTGAACGGGTTATGGAAGCCATCGCCGCCAATAAGTCGCGCATCCTGCTCACAATGGCCACCGGAACAGGCAAAACATTTGTCGCCTTCCAGATTGCCTGGAAACTGTTTCACAGCCGCTGGAATTTGAGCCGCGAGCCGTCGCGCCTGCCGCGCATTCTCTTTTTGGCCGACCGGAATATACTGGCTGATCAGGCCTATAATGCGTTTTCCGCTTTCCCGGAAGATGCAATGGTCAGAATTTCACCGGCGGACATCCGCAAGAAAGGCAAAGTCCCCAAGAACGGCAGCATCTTCTTCACGATCTTCCAAACGTTTATGAGCGGCCCGCCAGTAGATGGAAAGCCCAGCCCATATTTTGGCGAATATCCCCCTGACTTTTTTGATTTCATTGTGATTGACGAGTGTCATCGCGGAGGCGCCAATGATGAAAGCAACTGGCGGGATATCCTCGAATATTTTGCGCCTGCTGTTCAGTTGGGACTAACCGCCACCCCCAAAAGAAAAGACAATGTGGATACGTATGCCTATTTCGGTGAACCGGTTTACATTTATTCATTGAAAGACGGAATCAACGACGGGTTTCTTACTCCTTTTAAGGTGAGGCAAATCTCCACAACGATTGATGATTATGTTTACACGCCCGATGATATGATCATGGAGGGAGAAGTTCAGTTCGGGAAGATTTATCTGGAGACGGATTTCAATAAGATTATCGAGATAAAGGAACGTGAAGCCCACCGTGTCAAATTGTTCATGGATCTGATCGATCAGCGGGAAAAGACGCTGGTCTTTTGCGCAAGCCAGGATCACGCGCTGGCCGTGCGCGATTTGATCAATCAGATGAAAACCAGCAAAGAGCCGAATTACTGCCAGCGGGTGACGGCCAATGACGGAGCCCTGGGCGAGCAGCATCTGCGGGACTTTCAGGACAACGAAAAAACGCTGCCGACAATCCTGACCACGTCGCAAAAACTTTCCACCGGCGTTGATGCCCGCAACATCCGCAATATTGTGCTCATGCGGCCGATCAATACGATTATTGAATTCAAACAAATCATCGGACGCGGCACAAGGCTCTATGACGGCAAGGATTATTTTACGATTTACGATTTCGTTAAAGCCTATCAGCATTTCAGCGATCCCGAATGGGACGGTGAACCGCTGGAGCCGGAACCCTGTTCCAAATGCGGCTGCTATCCCTGCGCCTGTGTTAAAGAACCGCCGAAGCCCTGTCCGGTTTGCGGTCAAAGACCCTGCGTCTGCCCGAAGGAGCCGTGCCCGAAGTGTGGCCGGCGTCCCTGTGTTTGTATCAAGAAAGCTAAAGTCAAGCTCGCTGACGGAAAAGAGCGCAGCATTCAGCATATGATGGTGACGAGCTTCTGGCATCCCGACGGCACTCCGATGTCGGCGCAGCAGTTTATGGAAATGCTTTTCGGCAAGCTGCCGGAGTTTTTCAAGGATGAGGAAGAATTGCGCGCAATCTGGAGCGCTCCCGACACCCGCATAAAGTTGCTGCGGGGGCTTGCAGAAAAAGGCTTCGGTCATCAACAGATGGCGGAGATGCAAAAGATTATCGATGCCGAAAAGAGCGATCTATTTGACGTGCTGGCATACGTGGCTTATGCACTCCCGCCAATCACACGCGAGGAACGCGCCCGGCAGGCAAAAGTGATCATCAGTGCGCACTTTAACGGCAAGCAGCAGGTCTTTCTGGATTTTGTCCTTTCACATTATGTGAGCGTCGGTGTTGAGGAGCTTGAGCAAAGCAAACTGACGCCTCTTTTGCGCCTCAAATATCACGATTCCCTGGCCGACGCCGTGTCGGACCTTGGGCAACCGGAGGAAATCAGCCGGGTGTTTTCAGGGTTTCAGAAATATCTTTATCAATCTGCAGCAGCGTAAAGTTCTCTTGTGACTTGCAATTCAGTGATACGGATTATGCAACATGGCGGGGGAAACCCCCGCCTTCTATCCTGAATATGGGATACACAGAGTGTAGGGAACGGTTGCGCCACCCGAAAGGGTGGTTCAAACCGTTCCTTAGGCTTTGGGTCTTTCCAGCCCCTTTACCATCTGCGAGCGGATGATGCGCGGGAGGATCATCTGGTGCTGCGGGCAGATGGACCGGGGATTCTGGTA
>JAAZOZ010000417.1 GCA_012797505.1 Smithella sp.
CCCTGGTGTTTCGCATAGTCAATCAGATTCAGCACGGCGGCGTTATCGGACAGACTTCGGGCGTACGAAACAATTTTCACGATGTCGGCGCCGGCCCGCGCACAGGCCTCAAAGATTTTCTTCAGAGAGGCCAGCGACGGGGTTTTGTAAGGGTCGTGCCAGGAAACGATCAGCCGCGCAGGATTTGGGCGGCTGTGACACAAGGCGCGCATCCGCGAGACGGCTCTGATCCCTTCCGCAAGCTCGATATCAATAAAATCCGCTCCCGATACAACAGCCTCCCGCAGCAGCTTCATTTTGGCCGCGTTGGTTCTTTCTTTCACAGAAAGGGCTTCGAGGCCTTCCCGCGCAAGTTCAGATTCTTCCCTCCTGCGGCACGTCACAATAATTTTGACGCTCGCCGAGGCGCGCCTTGCCGCGCGGATCAACTCCGACACGTCTCCATCCGCGATCCAATCCATGCGCAATTCGATCAGATCGGCGAGACTTGCGCTTTTTTGCGCCGACCGGAGAGCCTCCCGATGCGTCGGGTCCATGACCGGTATGCAGATCATCTTCCGTCCTTGGCCCGCGGATAGGCCCCCAGTGTTTTCAGATAAATGGTTTTGTCTTTTAATTCCGCAAGGCAGTTCTGCGCTGACCGGTCGCGCAGATGACCGATCATGTCCACAAAAAAGAAATACTCCCACAGCCTCTCTTTCACGGGATGCGACTCGATTTTCGTCAGATTGATCCTGCGCTTCGCAAAACACGAAAGCGCCCGGTGCAGCGACCCGGGAACGTCCGGTGTGGCGAATATGATCGACGTCTTATCATCGCCGGTGGGGAACGTGTCGCCCCGGCCGATCACCAGAAAACGCGTCGTGTTGGAGGAATTGTCTTCAATGCCCCGGGCCAGCAGGTTCAATCCGTAGGTGGAGGCCGCCAGCGCGCTCCCGATAGCCGCCGCCGTTTTTTTCCCCCGCACCATCGCGACGGCCGCCGCCGTGCTTTCCATCTCACCCGTCGCCGCGTTGGGCAGATGCGCGCGAAGCCACGACTGACACTGCGCCAGCCCCTGCGGATGCGAATAGACCCTTTTGATGCCTTTCAGGCTTTTCGCCTGCGAAATCAGACACTGGCTGATGCGAAGATCAATTTCCGCCTGAACCGTCAGCGGCGTCAGCGCCAGCCGGTCCAGCGTGACATTGACCGAACCCTCCAGCGAATTTTCCACGGGAACGACGCCCCATTCCACTTCGCCCTTCTCTACTTCATCGAAAACCCGCGCGATGCCCTGCTGCGGGAAGAATTGACAGGAGGCTCCGAAATGCAGAAGGGAGGCCTGATGACTGAAGGACGCCTCGGGCCCAAGGTAGGCGATGCGCGTGGGCTTCTGCAAATCGCGGGATGCCGAGAGGATCTCCCGGAAAATGGACGTGACCTGACTGTCCGACAGGGGGCCGCCGTTGAGTTCGCTCAGATACCGCAGCACCCTGGCTTCCTGCGCCGGATCGTACACCGGGAAACCGGCCTGCCCTTTCACCCGGCCGATTTTCACGGATATTTCCGAGCGTTCGTTGAGCAGCCGGACAATGTCCCGGTCCTTCTTTCTCATCTCTTCCCGCAACGTTTCCAACGGTTGTTTCATGCCTTCATGCCCTCCAGAACACTGAGGATCGTCTCATCCTGGATGCTGCCGTTGACAAACGGCATGCCGATTTTCCGGATCAGGACAAAATGGACCACATTATTTCTTTTCTTTTTGTCCATCTTCAGGCTGTCCATAACAGCTTTCGTATCAAGGGTAGCGGCGATTCGCACAGGAAGCCCCGCCCCGGCAATAACCTTTTCCACCCTTTTTGCCTCGCTTTGGGGCAGATATCTCATTTGCACCGACAGCCGGGCAGCCGCGATCATGCCCAGCGCCACGCCCTCACCGTGCGACAGCGCGTAGCCGGACGCGGTCTCCAGGGCATGCCCCAGCGTGTGGCCGAAATTCAGGATTCTTCTGAGCCCCTGCTCCCGCTCATCCATCTCGACGATCGATTTCTTGATCCGGCAGCAGGTTTC
>JAAZOZ010000418.1 GCA_012797505.1 Smithella sp.
AGAGCGTTTTGTATAAATCTAAGGCTTGCGAAAGGCTTTGACAAAACTAGGCCTTCGGCTCCAACAGTTGTCAAAGGCTGATCTGGAGTTTATCCCGTACTTGATACGGGACTTCGCCAAGACCGGGAGCGCGCAGCATTTGCGGAGCGCAATAAAAAATTGAATGCCTTCCTTGCCGGGAAGGCCGCAGGCCTTCAATTATGAACAAAACGCTCTCAATGGCCGCTCAAAGTGATATCTCGGGCAACAGTCTGGTTGCGGGATTTCCTCCCAGGCTGCTATCTCGCCCCCCTGTAAAGATCTTTGCGGGCTTTGCCGGTAACACCCCCGGCCGCAGGCCGTGCGGGCCTCCCGAGACGGGTGAAACGTCTTTAAAAAATCAATACCGATAATAATCCGGCTTGAATGGACCTTCCACCGGAACGCCCAGGTATTCCGCCTGCTTCTTCGTCAATTTTGAAATTTTGGCGTCCAGACGCGACAGATGCAGCAGAGCCACTTCCTCGTCGAGTCTCTTGGGCAGCGTGTAAACGCCGACATTGTATTTCTTCGTGGCCAGTTCAATCTGCGCCAGCGTCTGATTGGTGAAACTGTTGCTCATCACAAAACTCGGATGCCCCGTCGCGCAGCCCAGATTGACCAGGCGTCCCTCGGCCAGGACGATGATCGAGCGTCCGGATTTCAGCGTCCATTTATCTACCTGCGGCTTGATGGTTTCTTTACGGCAGACTCTGCTGGTTTCCAGATAGTGCATATCGATTTCACTGTCGAAATGGCCGATATTGCAGACGATGGCTTCATCTTTCATGCTTTCCATGTGTTTGCCGGTAATCACGTCGCAGCAACCCGTGGCCGTCACAAAAATATCGGCCATTGGGGCCGCCTCTTCCAGCGTTTTCACTTCGTAGCCTTCCATCGCCGCCTGCAGGGCGCAGATGGGATCGATTTCCGTCACCACCACGCGCGCGCCGAATCCCCGCATGGATTGGGCGCAGCCTTTTCCGACGTCGCCGTAACCGCAAACCACGACCATTTTTCCGGCGATCATGATGTCCGTCGCCCGTTTGATCCCGTCCGCCAGAGATTCCCGGCAGCCGTATAAATTATCGAATTTCGATTTCGTGACGGAATCGTTCACATTGATGGCCGGAAACAGCAGTTCGCCTGCGGCCTGCATCTGGTAGAGCCGGTGGACGCCGGTGGTTGTTTCCTCCGACACCCCCCGAATTCCGGACGCCACTTTCTGCCACCGTTTGGGATTTTTTTGAAAGGACTGCGCGAGCCTCTCCATAATGATGGCGAATTCCCTGTTGTCCGCTTTCTGCCGAAGCAGCTTCGGATCTTTTTCAACTTTGACGCCCTGATGAATCAACAGGGTCGCATCGCCTCCGTCATCCACAATCAAATCAGGGCCCGATCCGTCCGGCCAGGTCAGGGCCTGCTCCGTACACCACCAGTATTCTTCGAGTGTTTCGCCCTTCCAGGCGAACACCGCCGCGCTGCCCGCTTTGGCGATGGCCGCCGCCGCATGATCCTGCGTGGAGAAGATATTGCAGGACGCCCAGCGCAGATCGGCGCCAAGTTCCTTCAACGTTTCAATCAGCATGGCCGTCTGAATCGTCATGTGCAGGCTGCCCATGATTTTCAGCCCCCGGAGCGGCTTTTGGCGGCCGTATTTTTTTCGCACCGCCATGAGCCCCGGCATCTCGTTTTCCGCCAGATCCATCTCTTTTCTGCCCCAGCCGGCCAGCGACAAATCCGCAACCTTATATTTCAATTTTTTATCAATTTCCTGAAAAGCCATATCTTCCTCCAGTGAGTTTTTTAAAAAGGATTGTATCCGTTACCGGCTCTGTTAACACACTCAACCGGTCAGTTCAATATCTTTCCTTCGGGAAACGCCCTTAAAAATCAGTTCTGGAAACGGGAACACGGATTGAATAGAAGCATTGCAAAAAGGATTTCAAAAACAAAGGGGAGTTAAGAAGGAAACAACATTCCGGTATCCAACAGCATCGGCATAACTCCTTGCAAAATTCTAGTGAATACATATAATTCACACAAGGAAACAGCGTTCCTGTGTCGTCACAAAACAGTAGCAATACTTATTTTATAAGAAGGCAAGGAGGATGTTATGAGTAATTTTCAGATTGCTGTCGTCGTCGGAAGTCTTCGTAAAGATTCATTCAATCGCAAACTGGCCAACGCTGTTGCGAAGCTGGCGCCGCCGGAATTCTCTTTCCAGCAGGCGCAAATCAGCGATTTGCCTTTATACAACCAGGATGATGACGCCCATCAGGCTGAAGCGGTAAAACGATTGAAAAACGCAATAAAAAATGCCCACGGCGTTTTGTTTGTCACGGCAGAATACAATCGTTCCATTCCCGGCGTTCTCAAAAACGCCATCGACCATGCCTCCCGTCCTTACGGGCAGAACGTCTGGGCAGACAAACCGGCCGGTGTGATCGGTATTTCCATCGGCGCTATCGGCACGGCCATGTCCCAGCAGCATTTGCGCAATGTTCTTGCTTTTCTGGATATGCCGACGATGGGGCAACCGGAAGTATTTCTTCAAGCAAAAGACGGATTGTTTGATGAGGCCGGCAATATCGGCGCCGACAGCAAACAATTCCTGCAGGACTGGATGGATAAATATGTTGCCTGGGTGAAAAAGCACACGGCCTGATAAATAAAAACAGAGCAGCATAAAACTACCGGCAACGTTGCACAGCCGCAGAATATTTTCTGTCAGATTGCATAAAAGTATTGCAAAAAAGTCTAAAGCACAACGGGAAGTTGAGTAGGAAACAGCGTCACTGTGTCAGATGGGATTGATCGAGGCGCAGGCGCGCCGGATTCCCCTGAAGGTGCTGATTATGGACAACGGCTGCGCGATGGCCACCGGCGGCCAGCCTGTTCCCGAAGGCCTGCTGGAGCGGGTGCTGGGCGGTTGGACATCCTTTGTTCGCCGCATCGACAAGCCCGCCGATCCGCGCGCCGTGCGGGAAGTTTTAAGCCGAGCGCAGGCCTCGGAACGGCTGGAAATCGTACACGCCGTATTCCGCGGGTAAACGCGCAGACTAATTGAATTCCAGTTCAAGATACAGGTTTGAACCAGCTAAGATTCTCATTGCTCCAGTCCGAGATATCGCAAGATGTGCCGCGCCAGGTGCTCGTCGATCTCGCTGTGTCGCGGGACAGGTTGCTTCTTGCCCGTCTTCGTGTTCACATAGATGTCATGGTTGCCCCCGGAACGAAACAATTCGCAGCCCTCTTTTTTAAGCCGCCGAAGCAGTACTTGCCGTTTCATGCCATCGCCACTTCACGGATCTGATATTGCTCGGGAACCTCATCCAGCGCCATCAGCAGGAAGGCTTCCCGGATGTTTTTCTCCAATTCCTCCAGCGTTCGCCCCTGCGTCATGATTTCCGGGTGCTCAAGCAGTTTGCCGAGCCAGAATTTCTTGTTTTTCCAGTAAACGAGCGTCATTTTGCTGAAGGCCGATGGTCCCGCCGTGCCTGCTTCCACAGATGAATGGGTCGCAGCGCTTTCGAGCACCTTGAGCAAAAACTCCTTCTGTGACACTCGCTTCGCGTGCCGCTCCTTCTCAATCCACTCGTACAACGATTCCGGCACGTCCCGAATGAGAATCTGTCTTTTTGGCATTTCGCTCACCTCCGGTAAAATTGATAACATTGATATCAAATATCCCTGACGATGTCAATCGGGTGCGTCCAGCGATTACTTCGTCAAGGAGATTCTGGAAACGGGAATACGCATCGTATAAAAGCATTGCAAAAAGAGGCTAAAAGAAAATGGGAAGTTAAGAAGGAAATAGCGTCAAGGGGTCCACCACACAAAAGAATCATTAAATACTTGCGTTATGTACCTATCAGCAATATTTCTTCCGAATGATTTGTGCTTAAAACATATTTATAATTTTTACGTTTTACTTCCCGAATATTCTGCTTATACTTATTCAACAAGCGCAATAACTCTTCAACAGACGGTATTCCATCTGATCGATATGAAACCACAAGAATGCTATTGCTGAATTTCTGAAACAATCGATCAAACGCCTTGTGTATCCTTTTTTTATCGGTCCATGTCGCCATGTTATCTTGTCCCTTCAAACATTTATGCTTTGTACGATCATTTATCATTCCCGGCCAATGCTCGTAATCGACCAATCCTTCCAAGAAATGATAAAAGCTTAAATAATCAGTGCCGATACCTTTGGAAGATATATAAGGTGTATCGATATAAATTAGATCATAGTTGCCCTTGACATCAAATGCATCGACATTGAGACTTCGATTTTTCTTTCCGTTTGTAAATACAGCGAGATTGGCTTCCTTGGCAAATCTTCGGAAGTGCACATCAAAGGGTGTATCCCATGTCGCTTTATTGCCGAAATTTCTTTTTACGTTGGATTTTCTCAGATAGAGATTTTTTCTATGGAATAGATTAAAAGGCCTTTTGCTGATACAGGATTGAAATAATGCAAAATATGCTATGGCCTTTTTATAAATATCGTCAATCTTTCTGATATTAGCAGCGACGATATCTATCCAAATATTTTCCTCATCAGTAAAGTAGATGTCTCGAAACGTCTCTTGGATAAACGTTGGATATTCTATACCTTCGTGTTGATTCAAGATGAAATTAATATCATCCGGTAATAGTTGTGAATCATCGTTTTCAATTAACGCAAGAGCAATATACCAATTAAATTTTAAAATATCGTTATAAGTTACAATCTTTCCTTTTTGCTTCAACATGTACCCAACGCTCCCTGTCCCACCGAATAAGTCAAGAACAGAGACAAAATCTAATTGTTTAACCGAGTCCCAAATCCAATCGACAATCTTTAATTTACTTCCTTGAAACCTGGTCGAAGGAAACATTGGAACACATTTTATCAATTCCTGTTGATTATCCAATGGTTCTATTGCAGTTGCGCGCATCTTTACTTAAGCCTCTTATATTCTTTGTACTCACGAAGATTCTTATAAGGAGCGCACTTGAGATCAACCACTTTCGCCATATCTTTCGTCAAATAATACATCCAATAGTCATCGAAAGTATCTTCACCCAATTCGGTAAAAGGTCCACGCCCGTGAATCAAATCGTCAATTTTAGTAACGGATCCAATGTTTTTCGTATTTCCACTTCCAGGTCGATCAAGCGCTATGCGGTATTTTTCTTCGACAAAAAAACTGAAATTTCGAACCACAGATGTAATATTCTGCAAGTCTTGGATCGAGTAAATCTTTCTTTCATCTAGGCTTGCATCAGTACGAGAATATATAACGCCTAAAACAAAATGCCCTGCATATTCTTTATATGGGAAAGTAATATTCTTTTTGCTGTTACGATCCCGGAAATAACCCGTGAAAGCCCCCAATGTCATTCCGTTTACATCAGTGGTGTTTTTTCGATACGTACTTTTTAAATCAACGGCAAACTTGTTGTTATTCTTGTCAATAAATGTGACATCGGGATAGAAATTTTGTTCCTTGCATAAAACCATTTTATAATTATTCTGTTCGGCAAACTGGCATATTTTTGGAAAAAGAAGCAGTTCCATGATTTTTGAAACCACCTTTGTGTCGACAGAAATAGTGTAAATATTTTTCGCAACATCAATAAACCCCTTCACCACCCAATCACCGTTCTGTGTCGAAATAGCGTCATTGAATAAATCAACGTGAACGAGAAGTCTTTTCTTGAAAGCTTGTTTCTGCTCCTGTTTTCCTTGAATATTTGCCATATTTCCCCTCAACTCTATCTTTAATTAACTGACAGTAATTAATATCAATTTCGATCATAATGCATTTGCGATTTAGTCCCTGTGCCACGTATCCTGTTGTACCGGAACCGGCAAACGGATCAAGAATCAAATCGCCTTCATTACTTCCTGCTAAAATGGCATATTCTAAAACCACAGGTTGTTTTGTTGCCGGATGTCTGAAAGGATTTTTCTCTGCCCTATATTCCCAGATATTTTTCATTTGCGTCCCACGGTTCAACTCTTTCATTTTCTTATAATTAAATTTTGTTTTACCCCTAGTGTTTTTTTTGGCCCACAGCATTGTCTCTGTAACCGCTCGAAAGCACGAGCCACAGAAATTGGGCGGCGCATTTCGTTTATGAAGGATTATATCATTAAGAATTTTGAAACCCAAATCTTGCAAAACAACGTTGACGACACCAATGCTATGATATGTGCCGGTAATCCATATGGTAGAACCCTCTTTTAGAATTCGTTGGGCTTGTTTTAGCCACGCGTGATGAAATTCAAACTGCTGTATAAGAGGCATTGAGTAAGCCCATTTGGCTTTTTGAGTATCAAAAGTGGCTGCATGTCCGTCATTACGATTTATAATTAGCCCAGATTGATTCCCAAAATAAGGGGGATCAGCAAAGATCATGTCAATACAATTATCAGGAACCCTTCTTAGAATCTCCAGAGCATCACCGCAGTAAAGCTTTGTTTTCTTCTCTGTGCTAAAATAATACGGCTGAAGATTCTTTTCTTTATAGTCACTGAATTCTTCTGCCAATATTAAGCTTTCAAAATTTTCGAAAATATCTAAATAATCTGACATCAATTGTCTCGAAATCCAGAAATTATTTATTTTTTTTCTTAACTAGGACTCCGGGCAACATCCTGAAATGTTCCCTCTTGTTATGGCTGCACACCCCTTTCAATCATTACTGTTGTAGAGCATAGAAAAAAACGAATGCCCCCGGGCGGCCTGTATGTAAAGAGATGGGGCAATAAAACCCAAACGGCAGGCGGCCCCGGACGGTAAAAAGCGAAAAAAAGATAGCAGATGAAGCCGTAACAGTAAAGGATTAAATGATCAGTGATTTAATGAAGCAGTTGCATTGTCGCCATTTTTGTCATTTCGACCGAAAAGAGAAATCCATGTCCCGAATGCAATGAGGGATCTTTAGATTTCTCAGTCGCTTCGCTCTTTCGAA
>JAAZOZ010000071.1 GCA_012797505.1 Smithella sp.
AGGTCACTTTGTCCACACCGGCCACTTTGACTACGCCGTCTTCATACTTGTCCGTACCGTTGAGATAGTTGAATTCGGCCTGAACGGAAACGGGACCGAATTTAGCCATCAGATACGGCGTGAACAGGAAATAAGTCCTTCTGTAGCTTCCGTTCGCGGCGGGAACCGCCGGCGGGCGTGTGTTGGCATAATTGTAATAATTGACGTTCAAACCGGCGCGGCCGCTTTTCCAGCTGTAAATGCCTTCGAGGTGATAAACATCATTGTCCGAATCGGCAAAAGCGGCCGTAGCAGGAGGAACAGGATTGATAGCTGTCTTGCTGTTTTCTTTTACTTTGGAAATAGAAGCCCACACATTAATCGGGCCGAACATTCTGTTGAACCGGATTCTTGCCTGCGGGGCGCTGCTGTTGCCGAAAATCGTGCCCGTGCTTCCATAGTTCATGTAACCGACCAGAAACGTGCCGATGGCTGACTTGTAATCGATGTAAACCCAATCGATGGCGATGTTTTCATTTTCCGCCACCGTTCCCGCGGAATCGACTGCCAGCGCCGTTCCGGTGGCGCTTCTGGTCGCGCCCCAGGCTCGCTCCATCGCGTCCAGACGCGTGATCAGGGTCAATCCCGGAGAAATGGTGAAATCCGTTCTGGCTCTCAATCTCTGAAAGTAAAAAGCGGTGCTGGGATCGCCGCCCGTTGTGCTCTTGGTTAAATTTGTTTTATCCAGATACATTCCACCCGCGTAAAACTCTCCGCTGAACTTGACGTCAACGGCCATCGCCGTCGAACTGAAGGCGATGATCAGCCCCAGTGACAGCATAACCAACCAAAATCTCTTCATGTTCTCCTCCTTACATATGATTTATCCTGAAGCTCAGGTTTTCATTGGCAATTACGCCTGCAATCCCCGGTTCACCTTTTCTTGTAAGGAAGCCGCCAGACCAAAAACGAGCCCGGCCTTCGGGTGACCGAAGGTCAATTAGCACTTGAGACTGTTTTTGTAAAGGAAATATTATGATTATTTGTAATTTTTGGTAATCGTAAGAAAACGCAGAAATAATTACCACAGCCCCAGAAAAGGATCCTTTTCAATCGGTTCAACATTTTTTACGATTGCCCGACCGCAAGAAAAGCAGAGAATGTTCATGAATCTTCCCTGCTCTTCTTTCAGGATTCGGTCTGAAAACCTACAGTGGAATGTTGTTGTGCTTCTTTTCTCGCCTTGCCTCTTTTTTATTCCGCAGAGCCTCCAGCAGGACGACGATGCGCCGGCGCGTCTGGCTGGGCAGAATCACCTCTTCAATGGCGCCCAGAGACGCAGCGTAATAGGGATTGTTGAATTTTTCCTCGTAATCCGCGATCAGCTCCGCGCGCTTCGCTTCCGGATCCGCCGCCGCTTTGATTTCGGCGCGGTGAATGATGTTGCAGGCGCCCGAAGCCCCCATCACGGCGATTTCCGCCGTCGGCCAGGCCATGACGTAATCCGCCCCCAGCTGCTTGCAGCACATGCCGATGTAAGATCCGCCGTAAGCCTTGCGCGTCACGACGGTGATCTTCGGCACCGTGGCTTCCGAATAGGCGTGCAGGAGCTTCGCGCCGTGGCGGATAATGCCCGCCCATTCCTGATCCGTGCCGGGCATGTATCCGGGCACGTCGGAGAACGTGAGAAGCGGGATGTTGAAGGCGTCACAGAAACGGATGAAGCGCGACGCCTTGTCCGAAGCATTGACGTTGAGAACGCCCGCAAAAGACATGGGATTGTTGGCGATGACGCCCACGGGACTGCCCATGATGCGGATCAAAGCAACGATGATGTTCGGCGCCCACTGTGCGTGGAGCTCAAACAGTTCACTGTTGTCGGCAACCGACTTGATAACATTTTTCATGTTGTAGGCGCGCGCCGCTCTGTCGGGAATGATCTTGTTCAATTCCGGACATTCCCGGTCGGGGCTGTCGGTCGCCACTGCGACGGGCAGCGGCGAATGGCAGCTATCCGGCAGGTACGAAAGCAATTCCTTGATTTTCCGGATGCAGTCCTCGTCGTTTTCGGTCACGACATGGCATACACCGCTTTTGGAGGCGTGTGCCATCGCTCCTCCCAGGTCTTCCTGCGAGACTTCTTCTCCGATCACGGCCTTGATCACGTCCGGCCCCGTAATGTACATGTACGAGGTGTTCTTCACCATGAAAATCCAGTCGGTGAGGGCCGGAGAATACACGGCGCCGCCCGCCGTCGGTCCCATAATCGCTGTAATCTGGGGAATATAACCGGAAGCCAGGGTGTTGCGGTAGAAGATGCCGCCGTAGCCTTCCAGAGACGGAACGCCTTCCTGAATGCGCGCTCCGCCGGAATCGTTGATGGAAATAAACGGCTTTTGCGCATCGAGCGCCATGTCCATGACTTTCCATATTTTCTTGGCGTGCATTTCGCCCAGGGTTCCGCCTGCGCTGGTAAAGTCCTGAGAAGCCGCAAAGACGATCCGGCCGTTGACTTTGCCGAAGCCCGTGATGACGCCGTCGGCGGGAATTTCCTTTTTATCCATGCCGAACAGGGTGGCATGATGCTTGACGAAAAGCTGCACTTCCTGAAAGCTGCCTTCATCAAACAACCGGTCCAACCGTTCGCGGGCCGTGAGCTTTCCACCGTCGTGCTGCTTCTGCACCTGCTTCGCGCCGCCCATCTGCTTCAATGCCTGAACTCTGGCGTCGAAGTCCCGGAGCTTGCCTTCCGTCGTCGCCTGTCTGATATCGTCCCCCATAGCGAATCTCCTTCGTGATCTTTTGAATCCATTGATCGTTTCCCGTTTTTATCTTGACCGGGCTTCGGGCCTACGTTAGGATCCCGAACGGAAAAATACCGGCCCGGCTCTGCGTTTTGGAAACGTCGGAGAAGTGCTTAACCTTTTTGAGGCAAACTGGCAAGTCTGATTTGTACGCTATGCGCAACTTCAAGATGATTCTCGAATACGACGGCGCGGCTTACTGCGGCTGGCAAAGACAGCTCAACGGATGCTCCATTCAACAGGTCGTGGAAGAGGCGCTGGAGCGGATCATCGGCGAAAGCGTGACCGTCATCGCCTCCGGAAGAACGGACGCAGGCGTGCATGCCATGAACCAGGCAGCCAGCTTCCGGTCTCACACCGGCCTTTCGGCCAACAAAATTTTTCTGGGCGTCAACAGCGTCTTGCCGGATGACATTGTTGTGAAGGACTTGCAGGAAGCGCCGCCGGATTTCAACGCACTCAAAGACGCAAAAGGGAAAGTCTATTTGTACCGGATCAGAAATCAGCGCCTGCGTCCCGCGCTGGGGCGCCAGTATGTCTGGCATGTGCGCTACCCGCTGAATCTTGACCGCATGCGACAGGCCGCCTCGCGGCTCATCGGGGAGCATGATTTTTCGTGCTTTTGCGCGACGGGCTGTGATATTAAGGATCGCGTACGGCTCCTCACGGTCTTGTCGATCGACACCCCGGAGAACGGCCTGATGGAAATCACGCTTGAATCCAGCGGATTTTTGCGCCATATGGTGCGCAACATCGTCGGCACGCTGGTGGATGTGGGCCGGGGAAAAATCGCGCCCGAACGCATCCCGGAGATTCTCGCATCACGCGACCGGAAACAGGCGGGAACGGCCGCGCCCGCCTGCGGTCTGTTTTTAAAGGAGGTCCTCTACTGAACCATGAAAGTGCTGTTACTCGGACACAAGGGAATGCTGGGAAACGATCTGATGGCTCAATTCAGACACCGGCATGACGTCGTCGGCATGGACAGGGAAGAGATCGACATCACCCGCGCGTCCGAATGCCGCAGGGCCGTCGCGGAAATTCAGCCGCAGTTGGTCATCAACGCCGCCGGCTACACCAATGTGGACGCCTGCGAGACCGCCAAGGAAGAATGTTTCGCGGTGAACGCCGAAGCGGTAAAAAACATCGCCCAGGCCTGCCACGATCAAAATATTACCATCATTCATTACAGCACGGACTATGTTTTTGACGGAAACGCCGATCACCCCTACACGGAAGAAGATCCCTGCAATCCGATCAATACCTACGGGGCCTCTAAATTGGCGGGTGAACACCATCTGAAGCGTCTGACGGACAATTTTATTCTGATTCGAACCGCCTGGCTCTACGGCGCGAAAGGGAAAAACTTCGTTGGAGCGATTCTGGACCGGGCCAGGGAGACGGGAAAACTGACGGTCGTTGACGATCAGATGGGATCTCCCACCTGCACGCGCGATCTGGCGGCGGCGACGGAGCTTCTGGTGGATAAAAACGCCCGCGGCATTTTCCATGTGACCAACCGCGGCAGCTGCACCTGGTATGATTTCGCGCGCAAAATTCTGAAGGAAGCCCGCCTGG
>JAAZOZ010000419.1 GCA_012797505.1 Smithella sp.
AAGAAAGGCGACAACCCCATGCCTTTTTCATCCGGACTGCCCCACGGGCCAAGTTGAATCCAGGACAACTGGACGGGCGTGCAACCGATACGCAGGGCTTCCCGAAGGGCCTCAGCAGTCGCTCCGGGCTGATTGGTGCTGGGGAATTCCGCCGTCAGGCGGGGATCCTGGATGGTTCTGAACGCTACGTCATTGCCGAAACCGCCGCTGGCCAGGACGACCGCCTTGCGCGCTTTGATGTTTTTGAGTTTCCCACTGTCCGCGTTGGGGAAAACATATTTTTCACGGATCTGTACGCCTTTGACCCGGCCGTCCGCGTCGCGGTAGATTTGCGTCAGATAGCTTTGCATTTTCGGCTGAACACCCAGCTCCTTGAGTTTGGCCAGCTGCTGTTGCACGATGGCCGAGCCGCTCTGGTTGTAGGTGCTGTACATCCGGGGCACCGAATGGCCGCCTTCCTGAGAGAGTTTGTCTTTATACTTGACGCCCAGTTCTTCGATGGTCCACTTGACGGTAGGCCACGACTGTTCGGCCACCATTTTAGCCAGCTCGACATGGTTGAGGTACAAGCCAGCGGTCAGCATGTCTTTGAGCAGCAGGTCGGGCGAATCCTGAATGCCCTGCTCTTGTTCTTTGGGGGAGCCCGCCGCCGACACAACGCCGCCGTTGATAATGGAGTTTCCGCCCGGCGTGCGCATTTTTTCCAGAATGACGACGGATGCTCCCGCCTTCTTGGCTTCGTATGCGGCCGCCAGTCCGGCAAAACCGCTTCCAATCACAACGACGTCGTACGTTTCATCCCATTTTTTCGGAATGGCCGCCGCCTCGGCGGTCCATGGCGCAGCGGTCAGTCCGCCGGCGGTCAGACCGGCGACGGCGGCCGCACCACCCGCCGTTTTTAAAAAATTCCGTCTGGTAAGGGATGCTCCTTTTTTTTCTTTTTCCATCTTCCAGCCTCCTGTCTTTCTTGTTAGTGGTTATGCTTTTTAAAACTTCCTTTTTCGACCATGACGGTATGATCAAGCAGGCCAAGCGGTTTGAGCCCTTCGAGAATCAGCATGGCGGTGTCGCTTCCATGGGTCGGGACGGACATTGTTTTCCAGTCCAGAATCAGACTGAACCCGCCGGGCTTGGCATGGTGTGAATAAACCAGAGCTGATTCCAGGGTTGGATTTTCCCGAACGGACTCAATGATATCCAGAAGCGCATCTGTAACCTCCTTTTCTCTTTTGGGCTGAGTTCTCAACCGTATTTCTTCCATCCATCTCATGTCTTTCCTGATTAGCATTCAGCGTGCCAATTAAAATGCTTTATTATTTCAATAATATGAAATACGTCCATTCATAAATTTACCGCATGTGATAAAAAGTAATTGTCTTATATGGTAAATCGGTATTAAATTGTCACATATGATAACCGCTTGGACGGACGAGAAATCATGATTAATGAAAGTCAATTTTTTCGGGAAGTTTCCATCCGAATTTGCGGAAGCCTTGAAATCGATAAGGCTTTGGTGTCCTGCTTTGAATATGTGAGTCGGGTCATGCCGGTGGATGAGTTAATCATCACGATATACGACGCGGAATTCAAATGCTTGAAAAATGTGGCCATTGCCGATGCTTTTGGGGCGCATCTGTCTTCGGAGGAAATTCCCCTGACGCCCCTTCAACCCCATGAAATTCAGAATACCGAACGTTTTCCTCGTGTCAGGAAACTGGATAATGCTTTGCACGATCCGATCATCCGACGTCTGGCCGAAAACCGTAAATGGCCTCCCGCGTCCGTGCTGGTGAACCGGCTGATGATAGAAGGCAAATATGTGGGATCTTTTCTGGCCATGGTGAAAGGAGAGGCGCGATACACGGAGGAAGATTTAAATGTTTGGGCTCAGGTGAATGAGACGGCGGCGATTGCCTTGGCCAACCATCTGCAGTATCGCGAGGTGGTCAGAGTCAAGGATCTGCTGGCGGATGACAAACGCTATTTTCAAAACGAGCTTCGCAAGGGCGCGGGACAGACGATGGTGGGCGCGGATTTCGGTTTGAAGGACGTGATGGAAAAGGTCCGCCGCGTCGCCCCCTTGCTGAGCCCCGTTCTGCTTCTGGGAGAGACGGGCACCGGGAAGGAAGCCATTGCCAACGCCATTCACGAACTTTCTCCAAGAAACAGCGGACCGCTCATTAAAGTCAACTGCGGGGCGATTCCGGAAACGCTCATCGACAGCGAGCTTTTCGGGCATGAAAAAGGCGCTTTCACCGGGGCGATCGCGCAGAAACGGGGACGTTTTGAGCGGGCGGACGGGGGGACCATTTTTCTCGATGAAGTTTCGGAGCTTCCGCCGCAGGTGCAGATTCGTCTGCTGCGTGTGCTTCAGGAAAAAGAAATTGAACGGGTGGGAGGCCAGGAAACCATTCAAGTCAACGTGCGGATTCTATCGGCGACCAACCGGGATCTCCAGCGCCTTGTGGAAAAAGGACTGTTTCGCGAGGATCTTTATTTCCGGCTGAATATTTTCCCCATTGCCCTGCCGCCGTTGCGCGAAAGAAAAAATGACATCCCGTCTCTCGTTCAGTATTTTATCCAGAAGAAAGCCAAGGAAATGGCTCTGTCCGGCATTCCGGTTTTTGCTCCGGGTGAGGTCAACCGGATGATGCAGTATGACTGGCCGGGGAATGTTCGCGAACTGGAGAATATGGTGGAAAGAGCTATTATTCTTGCCCGGGGCGACTGCCTGAAATTTGACTGTGCGGCGGGCGAGAATGAGCCTAAAAGTCGGGAATCGTCGAAACAGGTGGAGGAAACCAAAACGCTGGACGAGGTGGACGCCCTCCACATTGAGGCTGTTTTGTCCGGGGCCGGGGGGCGTGTAAGCGGCAAAGGGGGTGCTGCGGAATTGCTGGGCGTGAATCCGAATACCCTGAGGCACCGCATGAGAAAGCTGGGTGTTTCGTTCGGCCGCGCACGGCGCCATTGACCTCATCACCAATGAAATCTCCGGCTTTTCGCCCTTCCCATTTGCGCGCTTGACAGACAAATTACCAAAGATGTATAAGAAAACAGACTGAATTCGTGCATCATTTTTCGAAATTGTCGCGTCGATAGAGTAACTTTCAATTCATGAAACCGCAATAACCACTATATTTTTTCTGTTCTTTCCCAGAGTTTATAAATTCGATCAGGGACGATCATAACCAACAGGAGGAAAATCCATGAAGAAGGACGAACCTACGGAAAAAACGTTAACCCGGAGAAATTTTTTAAAAATTACAGGTGGTTCGGCGGCCGTAGCCGCGGCCGTGGCCGGCGGTGTGACGCTGCTTCCTTCCCCGGCGGATGCGGCCTGCGATGCTCTGCCGAAGAAATGGGATGAAACGTATGACGTGATTGTCATCGGCAGCGGGTTTGCAGGACTGGCGGCCGCCATTGAAGCGAAGAACGGCGGAGCAAAAGACGTTGTGGTGCTTGAAAAAATGCCGGTGCACGGCGGCAATTCGATCATCAACGGCGGCGATTTCTGCGCTGCCGGGACGAAGATGCAAAAGGAAAACGGGGTGGAAGATTCTCCGGAACTCCTTTTAAAGGACATGCTGAGAGCCGGCGCGTATCTGAATCACCCCGATCTGGCCAAGACGGTTGCATACAATTCAAAGGAAGCCCTGGAGTGGACGGAGTCCTACCTGGGATGCAAGTATGCAAAACTTAATTTTCACGGCGGCCATTCTGTCAAAAGAGCGCATGGGACGATCAATCAGTCCGGATCGGAAGTTGTGAATAAGGAGATGGCAAAAGCCAAAGAGATCGGCGTAAAAATCATGATGCGCACCAAGCTTGTAAAGTTCCTGTCCAATAAAGAAGGGCGCATTGTCGGACTGGAAGTTCGCAAGGGATATAAATTTCCGGACGATAACTCGGGAAAAATCGTTTTCATGAAGGCAAAAAGGGCCGTCGTTCTGAGCTCCGGTGGATTTTCCTATGATGTCGCTCTTCGGCAGATTCATGATCCCCGGCTAACAGACAAGCTGGGTTCCACCAATCATCTCGGTGCAACCGGTGAAGCTTTGCTGGCGGCCTGCGCAAGAGGCGCGATGGATGTTCAGATGGACTGGATCCAACTCGGGCCGTGGACCAGCCCGGATGAAAAGGGATTCGGCTATACGCCGCTTTTCTGCGAACCGCTGGTTGGCTATGGTCTCATGGTTAATCCCAAAACCGGAAAACGTTTTTTTAAAGAGACAGGCAACCGCAAGGAGCGCGCCGATGCCATCCTTCTTTTGGGGAACCCCGCCCTCATCATCGGTGATTCCTATGCCGTGAAGAAGCAGGTTGTTCCTCACGCGCTTAAAGGGGGTATGGAAATCGGAGCGATCAAGAAATTCGATACGTTGAATGATCTGGCCAAGGCCTATGACATGCCCGTGGATGTCTTTACAACACAGGTGACGCGTTGGAATTCCTTTGTGGAAAAGAGGAAGGATGACGATTTGGATTGCATGATCTTCAAGGATGCCAAGCCGACGGTGGAAGCGCCGTTTTATGCGGCTCGTCTGTGGCCGAAAGTTCATCACACGATGGGCGGACTAGTCATCAATCAGGATGCCCAGGTCATGGGTTTTGACTTCAAACCCGTCAAGGGGCTTTATGCCGCCGGTGAAGTGACCGGCGGGGTACACGGCGCCGTGCGTCTGGGTAGCGTTGCCATGGCGGATTGCATTGTGTTCGGACGGATCGCCGGAAAAAAAGCAGCAGGCGAAAAGGCCTGGGGTTAATTGATCTCCGGACGGGCCGGGAATGAGGGTTGCGCGTTCCGCCCGTCCGCCGTTGGAAAATATAGATTTAGGAGGAATATGAAAAACCAGTCACATGCGAAAATGATCATCGTCGTTGGGAGCTTGCTCGGTCTCCTGGTTGTTGTATTGTTCAGCCAGTTGCTCTGGGCCGCGCCTAAACTGGAAATGTCCAAATCGGGCGTCAAAGGCGGAGATTGCTCCGCCTGCCACGTGCAAAAGAAAATGCTGCCGGAAAAACATGCCGACACCAAAGCGATGAACTGGGAAGCCTGCAAGGCCTGTCACAACAAGGATAATCTCAGCTTGACGGGAAAACTGCCCAACAGCCATCATCATATGCTGGCGGATGTTAATTGCGTAAAATGCCACGGGAAGACCAAAAAGCCTGAAGCCCTGACCATGGAGCAATGTGTTGCCTGTCACGGTTCCACGACAAAACTGGCTGAAAAAACGAAAGACGTGAAACCCACCAATCCGCACACATCGCCTCATTATGGGACGGAGCTGGACTGCAACCTGTGCCACAAGCAGCATGCCAAATCGGAAAACTACTGCGCGCAGTGCCACAAGTTCGACTTCAAGGTGCCGTAAAGTTCATGAAGGATTTTCACCCGCCGGGCGGGCGGCAGGTCCGACGAG
>JAAZOZ010000420.1 GCA_012797505.1 Smithella sp.
GCGAAACCGGCTCATGACAGAGTCTCTTTGCGCCTTGCGAGTCGTTTGACAATGAAAATCAGCTATGCTAGAGGGATCAGGCGTGACCGGCAGGTTTTCATCATGATACGGATTCATGAAATCGCGCAGAACAAATTTGAATAATAAGGCTTTTCAGACAACGCGCCTAAAAAAACATTAAGGAGAGTAAAATCATGACCCGGAGTGAATTCAAAAAGATCATTGCCAATGCTATCAAAGCGGAAGTCGCAGCCAATAAATTTTACAGCGGCGTGGCCAAAAAAGCGAAGGACGCGAATCTCAAGAAGCTGTTCCAGGAGCTTGCCGCTGAAGAAGCCCAGCACAAGCTCACGTTAAAAGGCTATATGACCAAAGGGGCCGCTGAACTTCAATTTTCCGAATCGGCGGACTACAGAGTCGCGGACGAGCTCCCCACGCCTCCGCTGACGCCCGACACAAAACCGGTTGACGGTCTGGTGATCGCCATCAAGAACGAACTGGCGGCGATGCAGATGTACACTCAATTGGCCAAAGCAAGCGCGGACAAGGCGCAGAAAAAGGTTTTCCTGGAGCTTGCGTCGATGGAGCGCGGCCACAAGAAAAGACTCGAGGATTTATATACGAATATGGCTTTTCCGGAAGCCTGGTAGCGCGGCCATGTTTTGATGATTTCGTCCGGGCGCTCAATAGAACCCGGTAACAAAAAAAGTCGGGGTGTTGCGGCCCTGACTTTTTTTGTTTATCATCGCCGGCGCTTTACCGGTAATATCCCGTTCCGACCACCCAGCCGAAGGGTTTAAACAGCAGAACATAAGATCGTTTGGGCAGAGGTGCAGTCTGGCCCTTTTTGGTAAACAGGTATTCGACATAGCCGCCGGTTTTGCCCCGGGCCAGAAATTCCTTCACATAGAAAACGCCTTTGGCGTCCTTGTCGGCCAGCCGGTTGCGGCCTTCCGTATCCTTGCGGCCGTAAAGCACCACGTTGACGCCTTCGGTCGTATCGGCCCAGAAATATCCTTCCTTTCCGTAGCGCAGTTCCCGCAGCAGTCCTGCGGCCAGTTCTTTTGCTTTTTCCGCGCTCATCTCCCCTTTCTGCTGCCGGGCGTGAATCGCCGCCAGCAGGCTGACCGCGGTTTCCACCTGACTTTTGATCAGCGCATCCCCGGCGCCGTCCGAAAGAACCGGCGTCTGCGCCGCAACCGACAGACAAAAAACAACGCTCAGCAACCCTCCCAGAACCGTCAACCAGACTTTACGCATAAATCCTCCTTCATGAAAATAATTTTCGGTTTAAGACACGACGCTTCTCTTACGCCTGATTTTGACCGCTGCGCCGGCGCGCCTCGCCCATGGCGTTTGCAGCCAGCATGGCCTGCAGAACTTTCTCCGGTGTGATGTCACCCGCTTCATGATGAATGCACTCCCCGGAAGCGCAAGCCTTACAGGCTGCCTTGTCGATCATCCCGCGGTTTGCGTCCGCCAGGCCGATATCGGAAAATGTCGTCGGCAGCCCTATTGCTTCGCAAAAATCATAAACCGTTTGGATTTCGTCCGGCGCGGCATCCGTCAGGTGCAGACCGGCAAGGACGCCGAAGGCAACCTTTTCGCCGTGATAAAAGGCGTGGGTTTGGGGAAGCGCGGTCAGGCCGTTATGAATGGAATGGGCCGCCGCCAATCCCGAGCTTTCAAATCCCAGGCCGGAAAGCAGAATATTCGCTTCGATAATGTGGTTTAAGGCCGGTGTGACGAGATGCTGCGCGGCGGCCATCTTCGCCGCGCGACCGTAAGAAAGCAGCGTATCGTAAC
>JAAZOZ010000421.1 GCA_012797505.1 Smithella sp.
GCAGATTTTTACGGGATCGCGAAGGGCGCCGGCTTCAAAAACACCGGCCTTGATCTGCCGGCCGAGAACGGCCAGCTGTTCCATCGCGGCGGGCCGGTAAACGTCGGCGGACACCAGGTAAACCCTTTTTTCCGCGGACAGCAGCCGAGCCAGCTTGGCGGCCGTGGTCGTTTTTCCGCACCCCTGGAGGCCGATCAGCATAATCGGCGCGGGAATCCGCGAGCCAAACTTGATGTTGGCGCTTGTGCTGCCCATCAGTTCCACCAGGCGGTCATGCACGATCTTGACCACCTGCTGTCCGGGCGTGAGGCTCTCCAGCACTTCCTTGCCGACGGCGCGCGCGCGAACCTCTTCAATAAAATCCTTGACGACCTTGAAGTTCACGTCCGCTTCCAGAAGCGCCATGCGGATTTCCCGAAGCGCGGCATTGACGCTTTCCTCATTAAGGACGCCACGGCCTTTGAGTTTCTTAAAAATACCTTCCAGTTTTTCCGAAAGACTTTCAAACATTTTTCAAACCTTCATCCGCCGTCTGAATCTCCAAAGCGCGGTTTCTGTCAGAAGCCGGTGTTGTTTTGTTCTCTCATCGGTCTGTTGCCCGAATATCCTTTTCGCTTGGGCAACAGCCCGTCAAGGTTTGACCCTGTCGGGCGCAGCCGGACGGACAACGCATTTCGTCCTGGCCTTTTTTGAGAGCTTATCGGCCGCGGCCTCGGCCCTGGCCTTTGAATCAAATCCCGTGGCGATTACACGATACCACAGGCCTTTCTCTTTAAGGTCCACTTTCACAACTTTCGACGCATACCCCGCCCGGGAGACAATCCTGTGAATCTGATCGGCCTTTGCCTTGTCCTTCAGGGACGCCACATACACCTGATAGGAGCCGGAGGCCGAATCGGTTTCCCTGCCTTTGGATTTGCTGTCCGCGGCGGTTTTTTCACCAACGGCCTTCTTCTGCCCCGCCGCTTCGTTCTTTACCAACGCGGCTTTTTCCTGTTGGCGCAAAGACGGAGGCTGCGCCGGCAGAGCGGCTTCGCCGTCCGCGAAAGCTTTAACCTCCATCGTCTTTTTGGCATCCGGCTGAGGTTGAATCGGCACGGTTTTGGAACTGGTCAGCGCCTGATGAAACGTCAGATCCACATTGCCCTGCTCCGGCTGCGCCTGTGTGCTCGGAGCTGTTTTCTGTCCAGATGCAATCTTGGCCGGCCGCCAGAACAGCGCCAGAAAGCGCTGCGGCAGGGAAGAAATTTTTTCGGGATAGGTGTCGATATTTTTCCCAACCCCGACGCCGAAAAGAAAGGAAACACAAAGAAGGACAACCATTCCGACAATCAAAACCGTCAATCCGGTCTGCCCCAGCCGTATTTCAAATTTCCTGATGTTCCCCGTACCCATGGATTCTCCCTACATTTTTACAGGCGCGCCCACGCCCATAATCTTCAACGCATTGACCAGCACCTGGCGTACCGCCTCGACCAGCACGAGGCGCGCGGCCGAAAGCGCCGCATCGTCCGTGACCACCTTGTATTTGTTGTAGTAGCCGTGAAACAAGCCCGCCAGCTCGTTTAAGTAAAAGGTGATGCGGTGAAC
>JAAZOZ010000072.1 GCA_012797505.1 Smithella sp.
AACATCTTCCGCCGCTTGAAATAATCGCCGGCCTTGCTGTCGATCAGCACCTTCACTTCCAGGTTTTTTTCTCCGGAAAACCAGATATTGGCGCTTCCCTTGAGGACGGAGTCCAGATCCCCGGGGATGGACTTGAAATGTGACGTCAGTAACCGGAGATCCTTTATCTTATCAAGGGCATAGCGTTTGAGGATGCCCGTGGCCGGCTCATTGCCGATCAGGTACCAGAAGCCGCCGTAATAAACGACCCGGTACGGTTCCAACTGGACGTCATGCGTCCTCCGGTTGCTTGAATAGCGGAATCCGACCTGCCTTTTCTCCCGGATGGCCTTCACCATCTTGTTGATGAAGGAACTGTCCAATGGAATGGCCTCATCGATCTTCACAAACACCGGCATACTCGTCACACAGTCATACAGACGATCCAGAACATCGTCCGCCGCTTTCTGAAAGGGTTTGCCCAACTGCCCCACGATATTCTTCAGCGCCACCATCAGCGCCAGTTCCGTATCATCGAAGACTTCCAGGTTTTTCACCAAGTCCCTGCTGAAACAATACGTTCCCTTCTTTTCTTCATGAAGGGGAAAGCCGGATTTTTTTAAAAGCAGCAGATCGCGCTGGATGGTTCGGGGTGTCGTCTGAAAATACTCGCTCAGCCAGGCGCTGGAGACTCTCTCCTTCTCCATGAAGATTCTGAGGATCTGTCCCAGACGGATCAGCTTTGTCCGCAAATTCTTGTCACGGGTCATGGCTTGTCCCTCCCTTTCGGCGAAATGCAGCAAAAAACCGGGCAAATGACGAAAAAACAGGTCCAAAGTAAAATAATGCGACTTACGGTTGTCGTTGTGGCTTTGAATTACCAGACGCGAACGGCTAAAGTCAATGCCCAAGAGGAGGTATTGCCATGAAAGAGATCATCAAAGAACAACTGGAAGCGTTGAAATTCGGGGAAATTCAAATTCACAAACACGTCGCCGTCCTTCCGATCATGAACGCCAACAGTTCCGTGATGGACTATTGGACCATGAAGGAAGCGATGGGGCACAATTTTCTGACCGTCACGGAAGTCACCGATGACGGTCACGTTCCGGAATTGAAAGTCATCAACAAAGGGGACAAGCCCGTTCTGCTTCTGGACGGCGAGGAACTGGCCGGGGCCAAGCAGAACCGCGTGCTCAACACCACCATCCTGCTGAAGGAACATTCGGAAACGATCATCCCCGTGAGCTGCACCGAGCATGGCCGCTGGTTTTACCGGTCTTCAAAATTTGAGGAATCGGGATACATCATGTCGGCCAATCTCAGAAGCGTCAAAAACGCCTCCGTGCATAAGAACCTGAAAGCCTGCAACGCATTCATTTCCGATCAACTTGCCGTCTGGGATGGAATCGCCGATCAGGCCAGGGCCAACCGGGTGGATGCCCCCACCGGGGCCATGAGGGACACACTGGAAGCAAAACAGGAAGATATGGATGATTTTCTTACGCATTTTCCGATGATTTCCGGTCAGAACGGCCTGCTGGTCATGGTGAACGGCAAAGTCGTCGG
>JAAZOZ010000422.1 GCA_012797505.1 Smithella sp.
CGCAAAAGAACGCACGGTTTTTCGCGATGACGGCGGCGGTCGGCTTCAGGTCACGCTGGAGGAAAAATCGAGCGACAATTCCCAAAACGCCATCCAGTTTATTTTGCTGCACGAGTTCGGTCATGTCGTTTCCATTGGGGAACGATTCCACCCGGACTGGCTGGACGAAGCGAAACCGGGCGGAGCGATCGAAGATGATCTGTTCTATCCTCTTTCCTGGCGAAAGACGAAGGACGCTTTAGATGTGTCTCTGTTCGAAGATGTTTTTCCGGAACGCCGGGAGGTGCGCTTTTACGGGGAAGCCCGTCTGAAATCTTCGCAGATGGCGGAGGTTTATCGCCGTCTGGCGAGGACGAATTTCGTTTCGCTGTACGCGGCGACCGGCCCTTTTGAAGATTTCGCCGAGTCGTTCGCGCTGTATGTCCACAGCCGGTTGATGAAAAAACCCTATCGCGTGGAGATTACGCAGGGCGGCAGAGAGGTCTTCACGTATGAATCCTGCTGGGATCAGCCGCGGTGCGCGGCAAAGCAAGCCGTCCTGGACCGGTGGTTTTCGCGCTTTTCCCGGCCCTGACCCGCGCCGGTTTTTCCAAACTATCTCAACTCAAACTCGAACGTGCTCACCACGCGGATTTTCTTGACGGGCGTGCTGGTCGGACTGTAAGGCCCGGATTCATCGTTGCCTTCGCTGCCGAAGATCTGGATCATACCCTGATTCGCGGAGCGAATCTTTCCGATCCGGGCGCCGGAGTCCGAGGCAAACTGTTCTGCGGTGAATCGGGCGTTCTTGGTCGCTTCGGCAAGGAGTTGCGGTCGGAGGGCGTTGAAGGCCGTCACGACGTATCGCGGATTGGCCGTGCCTTCTCCCTGTTGTCCGTCAAGGAGGATCCCCGCCTTGAGCAGCTCTTCCGTTGCTCCCAGCGCCCGGGTGACCACGTCGATATTTTTGGTTGTGACGCGCAGGGAACTGGTGACCACGTAGCGATACCGATTGTTCTGCTCGTTCTGGCCGTATTCGCGGGCCAGCTTGTCGATGGTTTTTGAGGGCTGCCAGGTGATCTCTTCATTTTTGAAGCCCTGTTTCTTGAGGAAGGCAAGCGTCGCGTCCCTGTCGGCGATAATCTTCGCGTGCGCGTCTTTCAGATCTGCGCTCGCTCTCCGGAAGTTCAGCGTCCAGACGGCCTGGTCCGCCTTCACCTCTTTTTCCACCAGCCCTTTCACCGTGACCGTGCGGGTGTCCGACTTGAAGCGGGCGACGCCTTTGCCGATAAAGTATCCTCCGAGGAGAAGCCCCGCCAGCAGACAGACGCCGGCGATGACAGCGGCCAAAACCATGGAACGACTTTCATGATTGGACATAGGGTTTCCCTCCCTTTCAGAAAAGCTCAGGTTGATGTTTCATTTTTTCTCTGTAGGAAACGTCAAACCGCCCCCAAAAAATCCGATGACCGAAACGAGCGCCGCAATCGCAAAAAGAAGAAAGAGATATATCAGGGATTCCTCTCCCCAGGCCGCGAAGGCGTTGCCGGAGAGAATCCGCCAGAGAAACGTCGCGACGGTCGCCGCCAGAAGGATGAAGGAAGCGTATATTTTCACGCGCACCGGTCTCATGGGCTTTGCCTGGTAATTGACCCACCAGGTCAGGAAACCGGTGGCGATCGCGGGCGGAATAAAGAGAATGCCGGCGCCCAGGCAGTGCAGGGCCGTCACCTCAAAGGACCGCTCCCCCGTAACGAGATAGAGAAGATAGAACAGAAACGGCATCATGGAGAAAACCATGGGGAAATGCACAACCATGGGGTGCGGGTGGCGCTGCAGAAATGGAACGCGCTCCATAAGCGATGCCAGGGGCGCGGGCAAAAAGGGCTCCGCAGCTTTCTTTTTGAAAATTCCAACCTGCGGAAATTTGTCCAGCACGTCCGTTTGGTGGGGCGCGGCCCCAATCGCCGCGGTCAGATCGGTTCCGGCCGGGTGGCGCTTCATGTGAGTTCCCGTCTTCCACAGTTTGCTCGAACTGACGTCGATCACCCTGCCTCCATGCGCGATGTAACAGGGTCTTCCGTCTTTGCCGTCGTGTTGCGACAAGGCTTCCTCATCAAATTCCTTCATGGCGCCTCCTTGATCTGAACTCGCATGGATTCCTGAACCGTCCGTTCGGCCGTTTCAGCAGCCGGCCTTTTGCCGCCCCACGGGTTGACCTCGATATCCTCGGCGCAGGAAAGGCAGAAGGCTTTGGTGTCCACATGGCCGCATCCATAGCCCCACAGGTCGAATTTTCGGCAATTCCCGCACAAGGGCGCGTCGCAGCCGTCGCAGTAAACAACGGCGTCATTTTTCCCGCAAACGCTGCACTTGATCTTTGTTTTGACAATTCTCACAAAAACTCCTCAAAGCGGTGTTTCAACGCTAAAACTGATACCGCAAACCGGCCGCCGGACCGTGTGATCGCAGACGGGTTTCAATGCCATTGATGGCGATTCCCGCAGGTTTGGTGTCCATATACATATTGCCCGGTGACGTTTCCACGCGGCCGAGGTCAAAATAGCGGTAGGCGACATCCAGGATGAGGTGTTCAGTCAGGACAAAGCCCGTGCCGACCGCCGGCGGGCAATATCCGAAATCGCCGTAGGCCCCGATGGCTTTCCCGTCGTTGCCGGTGGCGCAGCCGAAGAGAGCCGCCGGATTGGTCGATGCGCAATCCGTGTCGGAAAAATCGGCCGCCAGCGATTTTTCATATCCGATCGCTCCGCGCAGATACCAGCCTGACGCGGCGCCGGCCTCCGGGTAAAACAAGATGAGCAGGCCCGCCAAGATCCAGAACAGAAAAAATTCAACGGCATTGAGTTTATGGTTCGTCAACAGCATCAGCATTCCTTGGGGCAAGCAGCCGAATCGCCCGCAGTTTATCCGCCGTGACGGGTTTTATAGCACACTTTTTTCAAAACGGATATCGGGAACATGTCATGATGTAATTGTGGCTTGCGGGATCGGGCGATTCATACTATCATGCCGCGGTTTTTCCAGGCAGCTTGCACCAGGGAAACGTTAGGAAAAGGGACACGCATGAACAGTCTGATCTACAGGGCATTGGTGGAGCTGATCCAGGGCCTCGCCGTGTTGATGGTGATTGCCTATGTCATGACCCGCATTCCTTCCTTCGGCGATTTGCTGAACCGGCGCTTGTCTTTGACCCATCGTGTCATCCTGGGTCTGGTTTTCGGGCTGATGTCGATCTTCGGGACGCTCAGCTCCGTCGATATTTTCGGCGGGCTGGCCAACTTTCGCGATCTGGGGCCCGCAATCGCGGGGCTCCTGGCGGGTCCGGTCGCGGGCGGCATGGCCGGGCTGATCGGCGGCGCGCACCGGTATTCCCTCGGGGGGCTGACCGCCGAACCTTGCAGCGTCGCCACCTTTTTGGCCGGACTGATCGGCGGTTTTTTTTATCTGTGCAAAAAGGGCCGTCCGATCCGGATCCGGGAAGTCACCGCCGTCATGGCGGGAATCACGCTGCTCCATGTCCTTGTGATTACGCCGCTCATGCTGGGTCTCTCGAATGAAATCCGGCAGATCCTGAAGGCGGTGCTGCTGCCCATGCTGCTGGTCAACTGCGCCGGCGTTGCCCTGTTTTTTTTCATCCTCCAAAATCTTCATCGGGAGCGTCTCAATGAAGCGGAGAAGCACCGCATCGACAGTGAACTGCGCATTGCCCGCGAAATTCAAATGGGCATGCTGCCCGCCCCGTCCCGAACCGGGGATCCCCGCTATGCCGTCCATGCCGTCCTGAAGCCGGCGAAAGAGGTGGGCGGTGATCTGTATCATTTCTTTGTCCGGGACGAAAACCGGATTTGCCTGGCCGTGGGCGATGTGGCCGGGAAGGGCATTTCGGCATCTCTGCACATGGCGATCACCCAGAAGCTCCTCAAAGCGCTGGCGCAGTCGGGAGAAGAACCAGCGGGGCTTCTGGAACGTCTGAACCGGGAACTCTGCGACGGAAACGAGACGATGACCTTTGTCACGCTTCTTGTCGCGTTCATCGATTTGCGAAGCGGCGAGGCTGTTCTCGGCAACGGCGGACACAATCCCCCCTATTGGATCCGGCGAGGCGACGTTTCACGGCTTGTCCTTGAACCCGGGCTGGCGCTGGGCATTCGGGAGCAGGCGGTCTATACGAATCAGCGGCTTTGCCTGAAGCCGGGAGACACGCTTTTTCTCTACACCGACGGGGTGACCGAGGCCATGAATGCGCACAAAGAGCTTTTTGGCGACGATCGCCTGAAGACGGCTCTTTTGCGCGTAAGAGAGAAGGATCCGGAAGCGATCTGCCGGGGGATCATGGAGGATCTGGCGCATTTTGTTGGACAAAGCGAGCCCAGTGATGATATCACCATGCTCGTTCTGCGGCTGGAATCCAAAGAAGACGCGGCGGCCGGAGCCGCCGACGGCTGTTGATGAGGCGCTGCCGTTTTCACAAGGCCGCCGATGAGGAACCGTTGATGAAAGTATGGTCCAAAAGACAAAAGGATATTGTGATTCTTGCCGTTCAGGGGCGTCTCGATGCGGCAACGTCGCCTTTTTTTGAAGAGCAGGTTTTGCCGATGATCGCCGCCGGGGATAAAAACTTCCTGCTGGATCTGGCCAACCTGGACTATATCAGCTCGGCGGCCCTGCGGCGTCTTCTTTTCTTCGCGAAACAGGCGGAAGACCGGGGCGGCAGGGTAGCCCTTTTATCTGTTCAGAGCCCTATTCTGGAGATTCTGGATATGGCCGGCTTCACCCAGTTGTTCGCCATCTTCACAGACCAGGAAGAGGCCATCCGTTCCTTTTGAGGAAAAGGCGCATGCCCCGTAAACCCTCCAATCTTCTCTATGGCGTTGATGAAAGCCCCGGCCGGATTGCGCTGGTTCTGATGGGCTTTCAGCACATCTCGCTTATGGCCATCGCCTTTATTTTCCCCGTCATTGTCATCGAAGCCATCGGCGGAAACCTGGAGGAAGCGGAAGGGCTGATCCGGATGGCCATGCTGGCCACGGGCGTCGGCACCATTTTGCAGGCCGTCAACCGGGGGCCGGTCGGTTCAGGATATCTGTGTCCGCTCCTCAACGGGCCCGCCTTTCTGTCCGCCTCGCTGATGGCGGGCAAAATGGGCGGACTTTCCCTGATCTTCGGCATGACGGCGGTCGCCGGTTGCTTCGAGGCTTTCTTCTCCCGTTTGTTGTCGCGAATGCGGGCCGTCTTTCCCGCCGAGGTGACGGGCACCATTGTGACGATGGTGGGAATCGAGGTCGTTCCCCTGGCCATCCGGAAGTTTCTGGGAATCGACCGGATGCATACCGTTCCCGATGGCACGGCGATTCTCGTGGCTGTGATTACGCTGGGGGCCATGGCCTGTTTCAATGTCTGGGGCAGGGGCAAAC
>JAAZOZ010000073.1 GCA_012797505.1 Smithella sp.
CTTGGTGGAGCCCACGCCGACGATCGCACCGGTGATGGTGTGCGTTGTGCTCACGGGAATGCCGCCCATGGTCGCGCCGATGATGGAGCAGGCTGCCGCGGTTTCGGCGCTGAAGCCGCCGATCGGCTGAAGCTTGGTAATTTTGGTTCCCATCGTTTTTACAATCCGCCAGCCGCCGAACATGGTTCCCAGAGAGATCATGGTGTAGCAGATGATGATCACCCAGATGGGGATGTGAAATGTATTCCCCAGGAGCCCCTTGCTGAAGAGCGCCATGGCGATAATGCCCATGGTTTTTTGCGCGTCGTTCATGCCGTGGCCCATGGAATACACCGCGGCGGAAAAAAGCTGGAGTTTCCGGAAGACCTTGTCGGTCTTGGCGATATTGGAGTTTCGGCTCAGATTCATGGCCAGCGCCATGAAGAAGAACCCCAGCGCCATGCCGACGGCGGGCGAGATGATGATGAACAGAGAGGTTTTGATAATGCCGCTCCACACCAGCGTGCCGGTTCCGGCTTTTGTGACCCCCGCGCCGATCAGGCCGCCGATCAGGGCGTGGGAGGAACTGCTGGGCAGCCCGTAATACCAGGTCGTGATGTTCCAGAGGATCGCCCCGCCCAATGCGGACAGAATGACGAGATTATCGACGATATCGATGTGGATGATGCCTTTGCCGACCGTGTGCGCCACCTGCGTTCCGACAAAAAAAACGGCGGCAAAATTGAAAAAAGCCGCCCAGAGCACCGCGTATTTGGGGGACAAAACGCGGGTGGAAACCACTGTAGAGATGGAATTTGCGGAATCATGGAAGCCGTTGAGAAAATCAAAAATCAGGGCAATGGCCACCAGGATGAAAACAAATGCCATGGAATCAAGCATGTTTCAGCACAATCCCTTCCACGATGTTGGAAACGTCTTCACAAACATCGATGGCTTCTTCGATCCTTTCGAAGATTTCTTTCCACTTGATCAGTTCGATCGCGTCCTGTTCTTTGATGAAAAGATTGGTGATGATGGTTCTTAAAACGACATCTCCGGCATTTTCCAGGGTATTGATTTCGACGCAGCCGTCGAGAATCATCTGGGAGTTTTTCATATCGCGCAGGCCGTGGACGACGCCCTTGATTTTTTTGATGGCCTGAAAAAGAATTTCCGCCTGCTTGATGATTTCGTCATCGGGTTTTTTCACTTTATACATGTAGATGCGGACGGCGGTGGCCTCGATGACGTCCATGATGCTGTCCATTTTATTGACCAGCGCGTAAATATCTTCCCGGTCAATGGGCGTCAGGAAGGTTTTATGCATTCTTTCGTAGGTTTTATGCGTAATGCCGTCCGCCTCATGCTCCAGTTCCTTGAGCCGGGCGACTTTGGCCTCGGAATAGTCCCGGTTTCTGGTCATTTCGAGAAAAAACTGACCGCCTTCCTCTATCTTATTGGCCAGCTCTTCAAAATGCTCAAAGAAATTTTCTTCCTTTGGAAACAGGCGCATAAAAAAATTCCCCTTTTTTCCTTCGATGGGCGGTTGGGGTGACCCAAAAGCCAAACGTGCTCTAGCGAATTATCGGGGAAATTGCAAGATTTTATCGCACGGACGCGGGGCGAAGAAGTCGTTAATGCCTGTTATATAAGGGGTTTAGAGTAAATAATTTTACTGTCTCCGGGAGAATAGAAATCCTTGAGAAACGCTTCCGGAAGATAGCCGCATTTTTCATAAAAATGCCTGGTCGGCGCGTATTGAGGACGGGAAGAGGTTTCCGCATAAATGTTCCTTCCCCCCAGGTCCCGGATCATCTCTTCGGTTTTTTGCAGGAGACGTTTGCCGGTTTCCTGACCCCGCAGGGATTGCGTCACGGCGATCCAGTAAAGGTCATAGCTGCCGGCGGTGGCCGGGATCAATCCGTAGCAGGTGTATCCGACCACCCGGCCGTCTTCTTCAGCAAATAAAAACCGATATGAACTCTGTTCGCCCTGTTCAAGCCGTTCCTCGGCCAGTTCACGGGCCAGCGCTTCTTCCGCGGCGGAAAAGAAACCGCTTCCCCGCACAATCTCTGCAATCGCGTCCGGATCGGTCGGCCGGATTTCCTGCCGGTAGGTAATCGTTTTCAAAAAATCATTCCCCTTTGTTTATGGTTTTAAGGCGTCCCGGAGGATGGCGTCGATGGCGCCGGTGTATTCGATGCCCGCGAAATCCAGCGCGGCGGCAAAGCCGGCGTCCGGCGAGAGGCAGGGATTGGCGTTCACTTCCAGCACCCAGGGGATGCCGTTTCCATCCACGCGGAAATCCACGCGGGCATACCCGCGAAGCCCGAACAGATGCCAGCAGCTGAGGGCGATGTCCCGCAGCCGGTCCGCGAGGCGCTCATCCTGCGGTGCGATGGAAAGCGACCGGACGGTATGCGAATATTCAAAGGAATCTTCAACCCACTTGGCGCGGTAATCGAGCACCTTGCGCTTATCCGGCGGATAGTCCAGAAAAAGAATTTCCGCGGGGGGCAGAACCCGCACCCCCTGATCGGAAGCCAGCAGGGCAATGTTGAATTCACGCCCGTCAATGTAGGCCTCGGCAAAGCAGTCCAAACCGAGAGCATCCTGGCGCTCCCGCAGCGTGTCCCGGATGGTTTGAGGATTCTGCATCTGCACGACGGCCCGGTCATCCAGGCCGACCGATGCGTCTTCCCGGCAGGGTTTGAGAAAATAGACCTCTCCCGGGGACGGACTTTCTGTTTCGTCTTCCAATGTGATCCAGTCAGGCGTGGCGATCCCCGCCTGCCGCAGCATTTTTTTGGCAAGCGGTTTGTTGGACGTGATGAACAGGGCATCGGTCCGGCAGCCTGTGTAGGGCAGGCGTAAAAAATCAAGAAGCGCAGTCGCGAAATGATTCAGACTTCCTTTTCCGGCAAGCGTTTCCAC
>JAAZOZ010000423.1 GCA_012797505.1 Smithella sp.
GCCGCCCCACACTTCCATGGCCCAGAAGCCACAGTTGTCCATTTCTTCGGCAATCGGAATCATGTCCTCGGTTTTCATCCGGGTTGCGTAAATGGACTGATGGCCGTCGCGAAACGTGTTGTCCTGAATTCTGACGGGGTGGGCGGTTGTCTTTTGGTTTGTCATGCGGAACTCCTTGATGCAGATGTGTCTTGTTATACATTACAGCAAATAACATGCCAGCCATTTTCCGCTTTTGGGGAGTGAACGGCGACGCCGGGTCCGTTCGGCCTTCTTTCGTTTTCAATCCTGCTTCGGCGTGACGAGCGTTGATTCTTCGCGGCTTGCTGCGATAGGATGACGTTCACTTCATGCTTCGACAACTTGCCGCGAGGTGTTTGATTAGATGTTATGTATTGCGGCGCAAATGTGATATGCAACTATTCGGTTTGCCGCCCGGAAGGACATGAGCTGTATATCATATATACGGCCCGTTGGGTAAGGGTATATTTTGTAAACATATTGCTCGCCGGGGAAGCAATCCGCGGTATTGTGGACACAAAACGTGCGGCCGGGCGCGTTTGAACCGACGGGAAATAAGCAGAGACGTTTTTCTCCGAAGGAGGAGAAAAACAGGCCGGACAAAGCCTTGCCTGATTGGAACGACTTATGCATCCTAAGGCAAACAGCTTTTCATGAGAGTAGGCAAAAATACGGTGGGGACGGTTGCAGCCGATCCCTGCTTTTTATCAAAGGAGTTGAACGTGACCGTGCACAAGAACATGAAACAATGGAAAGAAGCCGCCCTCCGGGAGCTGAAGGGAAGGCCCCTGGAGTCTTTGAACTGGGCGACGCCGGAGGGCATCGTCGTCAAGCCGATCTACACCGCGGAAGACCTGGCGGGGCTGGACACCGTCAACACCCTGTCCGGCCTTGCCCCGTATCTGAGGGGGCCTTCGGCCACCATGTACGCCAACCAGCCCTGGACGATCCGCCAGTACGCGGGATTCGCCACGGCCAAGGAATCCAATGCATTTTACCGGAAGAATCTGGCCGCGGGGCAGACGGGCCTGTCCGTCGCTTTTGATCTGGCGACTCATCGGGGCTACGACTCCGACCATCCGCGTGTGGCGGGAGACGTGGGGAAGGCGGGGGTTGCCATCGATTCCGTCGAGGACATGAAAATCCTCTTCGACCGGATTCCGCTCGACAAGGTGTCCGTTTCCATGACGATGAACGGCGCCGTCCTGCCGATCCTGGCGGGATACATCGTGGCCGCCGAGGAGCAAGGCGTGGCGCAAAAGCAGCTCGCCGGCACCATTCAGAATGACATCCTCAAGGAATTTCTGACGCGCAACACCTACATCTATCCGCCGCGGCCCTCCATGCGGATTGTTTCCGACATCATCGCCTACTGCTCGAAAAACATGCCGCGCTACAACACCGTTTCGATCAGCGGCTATCACATCATGGAGGCGGGCGCGGATTCGGTGCTGCAGGCGGCTTTCACGCTGGCCGACGGCAAGGAGTATATCCGCGCCGCCATCGACGGCGGATTAAAAATCGACGACTTCGCTCCGCGCCTGTCGTTCTTCTTCGGCGTGGGCATGAACTTTTTTATGGAAATCGCCATGCTGCGCGCAGCCCGCTACCTTTGGCACCGGATCGTGGGTGAATTTCATCCGACCAATCCGCGATCGCAGGTTCTGCGCACGCATGTGCAGACGTCCGGCTGGAGCCTGACCCAGCAGGACCCCTACAACAACATCATCCGGACCACGCTGGAGGCGCTGGCCGCGGCGCTGGGCGGCACGCAGTCGCTGCACACCAATTCGTTCGACGAGGCGGTGAGCCTCCCCACGCCTCTGTCCTCGCGCATTGCCCGCAACACACAGATCATCATTCAGGAGGAATCGCAGATCTGCCGCGTGGTCGATCCGCTGGGCGGCTCCTACTACGTGGAGGCGCTGACGGCGTCCATTATCCGCGAAGCGAAAAAAATCATGGACGAAATCGAGGAGTTGGGCGGCATGGCCCGCGCCATTGAAACCGGCATGCCCAAGATGCGCATCGAGGAGTCGGCCGCCCGGCGGCAGGCCCGCATCGATCAGGGAAAAGACACC
>JAAZOZ010000074.1 GCA_012797505.1 Smithella sp.
GGAGTCCAAGTTCATTCAGGGCATGCGCGTGACGGATGAAGAAACTATGAACATCGTCGAAATGGTTCTGGTCGGCATGGTCAACAAGGAAATTGTCGGCCTGATCAACCGGCACGGCGGAAAGGCCGTGGGCCTGAGCGGCAAGGACGGAAATCTGGTGGAGGCGGAAAAATATTATTTGAATGACGAAAAAGCGAAAAACACGCCTTCGGAGATTATCGACATCGGATTGGTGGGAAAGGTCAAAGCGGTCAACGCCGGGTTGATCGTTTCCCTGGCCGCAAACGGCTTCATTCCCGTCATTGCGCCGACCGGGATGGGGGAGAACGGTGAAACTTACAACATCAACGCCGACATCGTCGCCGGAGAAGTGGCCGCCGCCCTGAAAGCGGAAAAATTGCTTTTGCTGACGGACGTGGCGGGCGTTCTGGACGCGGGAAAAAACCTGATCAACACCATGACGGATCAGGAGGCCCTGCATCTGATTGACGAAGGCATCGTGGAAGGCGGCATGTTTCCCAAAGTCAAATGCTGCCTCAAGGCGCTGCGCGGCGGCGTGAAAAAGGCGCACATCGTGGACGGGCGCCTCAAGCACGCGATCCTGCTGGAAGTCTTTACGGACAAGGGAATCGGAACGGAAATCGTTTTATAAATCTTCAAAAGGAACTGCTCATGAACGAAAAAAAGATCATGGCGCTGGCCGATCAGCATATCATGAACACCTACCGGCGGGCGCCGATTGCGCTCGTCAAAGGCGAAGGCGCAAAGCTCTGGGACGCAAGCGGCAGGGAATATCTGGATTTTGTCGCGGGGATCGCCGTGTGCAATCTGGGGCATTCCCATCCCAAAGTTGTCAAGGCGATCAAAAAACAGGCCAAGGAGCTGATGCACGTCTCCAACCTGTATTACACGAAGCCCCAGGGGGAAGTCGCCGCGCTGCTTACGAAGCATTCCTTTGCCGACAAGGCCTTTTTCTGCAACAGCGGCGCGGAAGCCAATGAGGCGGCCATCAAACTGGCGCGAAAATACGCCCATGAAAATCTGGGCGCGGATAAATTCGAACTCATCACCATGAAAGACTCTTTTCACGGCCGGACGATGGCGACCATTACCGCCACAGGTCAGGAGAAGTTTCAATTCGGCTTTACGCCGCTTCTCGACGGCTTTACATACGCGCCCTTCAACGATCCGGCGGCGCTGGAGGCGGCCATTTCTCCCCGAACCTGCGGGATCATGCTGGAGCCGATTCAGGGGGAAGGCGGCGTGATTATTCCCGATGACGGCTACCTGGCGAACGTACGGGAGATCTGCAACCGTCATAAGATTTTGATGATCGTCGATGAGGTGCAGACCGGCATCGGGAGGACGGGCAAGCTGTTCGCCTATGAATATTCCGGCGTTAAACCCGACATCATGACGCTGGCCAAGGCGCTGGGCAACGGCTTTCCGGTAGGCGCCATGCTGGCGACCGATGAAGCGGCCCGCGCCTTTTCACCCGGCAATCACGCATCCACCTTCGGCGGCAACCTGCTGGCGATGGCGGCGGTCAAAGCCACGCTGGAAACTCTGATCAAAGACGGCGTGCTCGATCATTGTCAACGCATGGGGA